>JAALOD010000022.1 GCA_013372845.1 Candidatus Udaeobacter sp. | reverse complement strand
GTTCCGCACCATTCTTTTTGTTTGCCCGAGAGACAAATAACCTGCAGAAATAACACCCTTATGGGCCTGGTGCAGCAAGTTCTCGAAGTTGTTAAAAAGCGCAATCCAAATGAGCCTGAGTTCCTTCAGGCCGTTACAGAAGTGCTGGAATCGATCCGTCCGGTCATCCAGCGTAACAAGAAATATCGGGACGGAAAGATTCTTGAGCGCTTGGTGGAGCCGGAGCGCGTGATCCAATTCCGCGTTCCGTGGATTGACGACAAAGGTCAGATTCAAGTCAATCGCGGGTTCCGCGTCCAGATGAACAGCGCGCTCGGTCCGTACAAAGGAGGTCTGCGTTTTCATCCGACCGTCTGCGCCAGTATCATTAAGTTCCTCGCGTTCGAACAAGTTTTTAAGAATTCGCTGACAGGCCTGCCGATGGGCGGTGGCAAGGGCGGCGCGGATTTCGATCCCAAGGGGAAAACCGACATTGAAGTCATGCGTTTTTGCCAATCGTTCATGACCGAACTATTCCGGCACGTTGGCGCCAATACTGATGTGCCGGCAGGCGACATCGGCGTGGGTGGTCGCGAGATCGGATATCTCTTTGGCCAATACAAACGCCTGGCAAACGAATTCACAGGAGTGTTGACCGGTAAAAGGCGTAATTGGGGCGGCTCCCTGATACGGCCCGAAGCGACCGGATACGGCGCGGTTTATTTCGCGCAGGAAATGCTCAAGACGCGCAACGAAACGATTGAAGGGAAAATTTGTACCGTCTCCGGTGCTGGCAACGCTGCCCAATTTACCGTGGAAAAATTGATCGAGTGCGGCGCAAAGCCCATCACCATGTCCGATTCGAGCGGCTTCATTTACGACAAGAACGGAATCACCGAAGAAAAATTGGCCTGGGTCAAAAGCATCAAGAACGTGCGACGAGGGCGTATCGCGGAATATGCGAGAAAGTTTCGCGCGAAATATGTGGCTGGCCAGCGGCCCTGGAGGATCAAATGCGATTGTGCGTTTCCCTGCGCTACCCAGAACGAAGTTACCGGCGAAGACGCCAGGAAACTGATCGAGAACGGTTGCTATCTGGTTTCCGAGGCGGCCAACATGCCGACCGTTCCCGCGGGCGTCGATCTTTTCCTGGACAAGAAAATTCTCTTTGGCCCAGGCAAAGCGGCGAATGCAGGCGGTGTAGCGACTTCGGGTCTGGAAATGAGCCAAAACTCGATGCGCTTACCATGGCCGCGCGAGGAAGTGGATTCACGCTTGCGTCACATCATGTTCACGATTTTCAAAAACTCGTGGGAAACCGCCGAGGAGTATGGGCATCCCGGCAATCTTGTCGTCGGCGCCAACATTGCCGGATTTGTGAAAGTGGCTGACGCAATGCTCGATCAGGGTGTTGTATGAATTCTCAGCCACAAAAGACGACGTCTCGCTGTGGCAAATGCAGGCGCGTAAAACTCTGCCGAAACCGAATATGATGATATGAAGATGAGCACTGTTTATCTCGGAATGGCGAATGGGAACGAAACGGAAACCAAACCGAGACGAGGGATTCTGTTGGTTCTCTTGCTTTCAGCCCTGTTCTGGGCTGGAGGCTGTGAAGGCTATTACAGCGCTTCCCCAGGTTATTACGGACCTAACTATGGTTACGGTCGGGGGCCATATTATGGAGGAGGCTCGGTCGTAGTCGGGGTTGAGGATCGGCCGTATTATGTTCGTGGTCCCGGTTACTGGTCGGGCCGCGTGTATTACGTTTGGAGGCCGGGACATTGGAGGTATCGATACGGCCAGAGAGTCTGGATACACGGCCATTACGTCGCGCGAGGATACTAAACCTCTTCCACGTCGGTGGGCTACCAGGCCGTGACCAGGCCACCCACCAAACCGAGAAAAGCGCCGACGAGCGTTTCAAGAAAATCGTGGCGCCTTAGATAAAGGCGTGACCAGAAAACGAGCAGAGCCAGCGCGAAGGCTACCGCGCCGACGAGCGGATTGACCACAAACAGAATGACCCCGCTATAGAAAGCGAAAAGCGCGTGCAACGACAGCTTGATCCGAAAATTGATTAGCGCAGCCATAATCAGCAGAAACAACGTCACCGTGGCCCCGCGCAACGCGAAAGCTGGCGCATGCGAGAGCAGAAGTGCAATCACGGCCACCGCCGAAATTGAAATCGCCCGTGGGTAAAATCGAACGCGTTCAGCGCGAACGGAAACATCCGGATCGCTCCACCGGCCTGATTGGAACCCGCGAAAAAGTAAAAGCGCCATCGGCAAAATCACCGTTGCCAACAGAGTCAGCGAAAGTGCCAGACCGGTCCGATTAGCGAGGCGCAAGGCAATGATAATGCCAACGGAAAGACTGATGAAAACCAACGGATGCCCCATCCAGGAAACCCATCGTGCAAAGACAACGGTCCGGCTTGAGCTCGATCTTGTCACGGTTCACTTGTCACTTGCCGCTTCCAACAATGCCGCCGCTCACTTCACCAAAGCCGACTCGATAGCTGTCGCCCTGGCACCAGCCGGTGATGGTCAGTCGGTCACGGTCTTCGATCCATTTGCGCGTTTCGCCATTGGGCAGCTTTAAGGGATTTGCGCCGCGCCAGGTCAGCTCCAGCATGCAACCGCGCGATGCTTCACTTGGTCCGCTGATGGTGCCGCTGGCCAGCAAATCGCCAGGCTGCAGATTGCATCCGTTCACTGTGTGATGCGCAAGTTGCTGCGCAATACTCCAGTAAAGATTTTGGAAGTTCGTACGCGTGATGACGTGCGGAGAATTCAGTGACGCCGTTTGAAGAGACGCTTCGAGGTGGATGTCGAATGTGAAATCCTCCTTTGCTCGCAAGTATGGCATCGGCTTGGGATCCTGCGTCGGGAGCGGTCTCCGGAAAGGCTCAAGTGCCTCCAGTGTCACCACCCATGGTGAGATGCTGGTGCAAAAATTCTTCGCCAGGAACGGACCGAGCGGCTGGTACTCCCACGCCTGAATATCGCGCGCGCTCCAATCGTTCATTAAAACCAGGCCGAAGATATGATCGACCGCGCGATCGATCGGCACCGGTTCGCCTAACGAATTTCCCGGGCCAACCAGGAACGCCATTTCAAGTTCGTAATCGAGGCTTTTCGTCGGACCGAAACTCGGCGCCGACGCATCGGGCGGTTTGACTTGGCCCTGCGGCCTCCGCACATCGGTCCCACTGATCACAACCGAGCTGGCGCGTCCGTGATAGGCTACGGGCAGCCATTTCCAATTTGGCATCAGCGCGTTTTCGGGCCCACGCAACATCGTGCCCACGTTGTGCGCATGGTGATAGGAGGAATAGAAATCGGTGTAATTCGCAATGCGCGCGGGCAATTTCATGGTGACACTCTTTTGCGGATGAAAGACCCGCGCGCGCAGCCTCGCGTGGTCACGCAGAATCGGCGTTTTGGACGAGAGAAGGCGCTGAAGGACCGCGCGCGCCTTGCGCCACGCAGGACGACCAAGCGCGAGGAACGCATTCAGCGAGTCTTCTGAAAAGGGTTTTCGGCCCTGAAATTCCGGTGAGCGGAAATGACCGAGTTCTTCGAGAACAGAAAGATCGACAATTAAATCGCCGATGGCGACTCCGGCGCGCGGTTTGCCTCCTTTCGGCTGAAAGATGCCGAAGGGAAGATTCTGGATGGGGAAATGCGAATCAGGCGAAACGTCGATAAATGATTTCAGTGACATCCGGCCAATTGTAGGGCGTTTGATTCGCTCGCGCCAGCGAGCTCACCCTTCGGGCTTCCCGTCTATGTCGCTCGGCGACCGCCGGCTCCCTTCTGTGAACTCCGAAAGCTTTCGGAGCTGACATAGACGCCCTACAGCAGGTTCAACGCGCGCAAATCATCGCGCGGCTCATCGAAGCTGCAACTGCCAAACGACACAACGAATCGGCGACGATATTGCAGGCGTTTGGTGTCGATCCGCCACTCGCGCCACGCAAAAAAATCGTCCGTGAACGAAAATGAATCCGCATTTTCTTCGTCGAGCATGATCGCGGTTTGATTCGCGTCCCACCGATGCTCCGCAGCGAGCACCGCAGCGCCCAACACATTCAGGAAACCGTGCATCTTGGTTTCGACCTCCTCTCGGTATTGTCGCAGCGGATGGTGGAGACCGGCTGTAAACTTGAGCGGCAGTTGATGCGTAGCCGGGGTCACTAGCGCTTTGGCAATCTGCATCGAAGTTGGAAATGCGTCCGCAGTCACCCCGCCGGTGCGCAATTTGTAACCGAAGGTCGGCGAGTCGGCATCGGAGTTAAATTCGGCGAGCAACGCGATGGTCTGCTCCGCTCTATCCGGGGGCGCTTCCCAGAAAACTGGCAAATCACCGACAATCGATCGCGCCTCATTCAGCGACGCGACATCGACGTCCTTTGGCAGAAACATCTCCAGGTGACTGATTGATATGAGATCGACGTTGTGTCTCGATAACGAGCGAGTCGCCGCATCTGCATCATCGAGCGCTTCAAGAAACGCATTCGCGCTCGCAGTCTTCGGTCCGAGCGCAGCAATGCGAAGTGGATGTTGAGCATCAAATTGAGAAAGGAGTTGTTTCGTGGCATCGAATTGTTCAGCAGGGAGAACGAACGCACCAAGCATCCATTCGTCCGGAGAGAGGACATATTCAGCCTGATTTCTCAGCGCTGAGTCGAGCCCGAGACTGCAGGGCGGGAACATTCCCGCATAATCAATTGAGTGCGCGAGCAAGGCACGAAGTGAAGCAGCTGGCATGGTGGTTCCGTAATTCGTTCAATCGTTACATCGTAATTTGATACCGAGTTACGAATCTCCCATTACGAATCTCTGGTCTGTCATCGGTCGTCAATTAATAAGCTAATCAGACGAGGCAAGTTCCGGGGCCATGCTGAGCGACGCGCGCAGTACGCCGCCGGGCGCGATTGTTTGAATCCCTTCCTTATTTTCAAAGGCGCGCTGTTGATGATGGTCGGTGAGCCCCCAGCATGGTTCGACGCAAAGGAATGGTCCGCCGTCAGACCACAGTGTCAGGTACGGCACGCTCGTTAAATCGAGGGTCACCCAGCGACCGCTGGGCGGATCGACATAGGAGAATTGACGCCTCGGCACATCGAGGAGTTCCAGGATAATCGAGCCAGGTAATTCTGTTTTGGAAAACGGCATTTCGCCACCGGCGAACTCGATATCACGCGTCTGGCCCGAAAGGTAATTTCCAGGCGAAAAGTGACGACGGTAAAGGCCTCTGGGCATTTGTAGATGAAAGCTTTCGAACGAGGTCGCTGCGAATCCAGGATGCAATCCAAAAGAAACATGCGCAGTCAACTCAGGCTCGTCGTTTCGAAACTCGAAAAGCACGGACACTTTACTCGCGTCGATCCTGTAGGTCAGGTTTACGCTGACTTTTAGCGGATATTCTTCGACTGAGAAATCATCCGGCGTGATACGATATTCCAGTGACGCGCCGCTTCCCTCGAGAGAAGTTCCGGCGAAGTGCCACGTTTTGGAGCGGAGGAAACCGTGATTGCCGCCTTTGATCTCGCGGCCCCGGTAGAAACTGCGCCCGTTTTTGAGCCGGTGGAGATAGTAACCCATCACCGTTGCATGATTCGCCCATCCTTGTGAGGGAGTTGAAAGGTCGTTGTCGCGGTAAAGAAACCCCGTCCATCCGCCGTCCTGGTTTATTCGCGCAAGGCTAACCAATTCGGCACCTAGCCGCGAAACAATGATCCGAAGACCGTTCTCCTCATCGGTCAGAACGTCGAGATGTTTTCCCTGACGGTCTTCTTCGCTGTGCGAAAATTTCATTGTAGCTGCTCAGCCAGACTGTCGCCTCTCCCATCGCAAGGTAGAGGACCAGGGTGAGGGTTCAGCGGCATTGTTACCCATAGGCGCCTTCGATCCCCTCACCTCAATCCTCTCCCCTTCGCCAAAGGGAGAGGCCGAGTATTTGGCGCGTAAATCGCTCTTCGTCGCAGGTCACGGGAACAGGCCGCGCATCTTTTTAGCTTTTAGAACACGCTCGACGCCAATGGCCATGGCCGCAGTGCGATGAGAAATCTTATGCGCTTTTGCGCGTTTGATCACCTGCGCAAACGAATGTTCCAGGATGCGGAAAAGCTTGTCGGTCACTTCTATTTCCGTCCAGAGGTAGGACTGTAAGCCCTGCACCCATTCGAAGTAGGAAACAATTACGCCACCCGCGTTACATAAAATGTCCGGGATCACAAAGATTTCGTCCCAGCGTTTTTCAAGAATCAGATCTGCCTCCGGTGTTGTCGGGCCATTGGCCGCTTCGGCGAGGATGCGGCATTTGAGTTGACTGACGTTCTTTCCATGAATTACGCGATCGACGGCGGCGGGCACAAGGATGTCGCACGGCATCGTGAGGAGTTCGTTGGGATCGACATGATTGTCCTGAGCGAACGCCCGTAACGTCCCTTTCTTCAAGACGTGCTGTTCGGCGGCCTGGATATCTATTCCTTTTGGATTGTAGATCGCTGCGTGTGCGTCGCTAATTCCAACTACTTTGACGCCACTCTTATAGGCCAATGAAAGAGCCGCGACGGAACCGACGTTGCCGAATCCCTGCACAATAGCGGTGCATTTTTCAGGATCCATTTTAAGCATGTTCATCGCGCGCTCGATCAGGTAAACGACACCGCGCCCGGTTGCTTCCCGGCGGCCTTCCGTTCCGCCTATGGCGACCGGCTTGCCGGTCACGATTTCACTTACGGAATGGCCTTGGTAAACTGAATAAGTATCCATGAACCACGCCATGACCTGTTCGTTCGTGCCCATGTCGGGGCCCATTACGTCGGTGTGCGGTCCGACAAACGGAATCATCTCCTGCATGTAACGGCGCGAAACCGACTCCAACTCAGTGCGCGACAGTTTAGCGGGATCCACCGTCACCCCGCCTTTCGCCCCGCCGTACGGCAAATTGGACAGCGCACATTTCCAGCTCATCCACATGGCCAGAGCGGCAGTTTCGCCCATGGACAGGGACGGAGCGAAGCGAGTCCCGCCTTTTGTCGGGCCGAGAGTCAAATGATGCTGAACGCGGTAGCCCTGAAAAGTTCTCGTGCTGCCATCATCCATGTGGACCGGCAGGGTCACTGCGATGGCACGCTTTGGATACATCAACCGTTCACGATCATTCTTATCGATGCTGAGGTAATCGGCGATGACCTGAAATTGGTCACACGCCATTTGAAACACGTCGTCGTCGTAAATACTCATGAAATAAACTCGCACGCTGGACCGGTCGGTCGCCAAATGCAGCTGCTATTTGCGCCGGGCGAATGGAGCCGTCAACCCCGAAACCGTTCGTGAGTCAACCCCGAAAGCCGCAACAGCATAAGGTCGACAACCGCATTTGCAACCCGTAGCGTCCGTTCGAAAAACCAACCACAATGAAAATCGAGACTCTAGCTGTCCATGCGGGACATGCCATTGATCCGGCGACCGGCGCGGTTTCGTCGCCGATTCATCTTTCAACGACGTTCGAGCGAGACACCGAGGGCACGTACTCCCGCGGGTTCATGTACACGCGCAACAACAATCCAAACCGCCAGGAACTCGAACACGGCATTAGCGCACTGGAAGGCGGCGCCGCAGCAGCCGCTTTCGCTTCCGGGACGGGAGCGAGCATGTCCATCTTTCAGGCGCTGGCGCCGGGCGATCACATCCTCGCGCATGTGGACGCGTACTACGGAACATCGCGATTACTGCGAGAAGTTTTCCAGCGCTGGGGACTCGACATGAGCTTTGTCGACATGAGCGATCTTCGCGCCGCGGAAAAGGCGCTGCGCCCGAAGACAAAACTCGCCTGGATGGAAACCCCATCTAATCCGCTGTTAAAAATTGTCGATCTCGCTGCTGTCGCGAAGATTGTCCACACAGCGGGTGCGATCTGCGTTTGTGATAATACCTGGGCGCCAATATTACAGCGCCCATTTGACCTCGGTGCGGATTTGATCCTGCATTCCACGACAAAATATTTCGGCGGTCATTGTGACGTGCTCGGAGGAATTGTTGTTTCCAAAGTCGAGAATGATTTTTTCCAACGTATCCGCAGTATTCAATACGAGGGCGGAGCGGTCCCCTCGCCTTTTGATTGCTGGCTGATTCTGCGTGGTATGCGCACCCTTCCCTGGCGGATGCGTGCGCATTCCGAAAACGCGATGAAAGTCGCCGATTTCCTTTCCCGACATCGAAAGGTGTCACGCGTCCACTATCCCGGATTGAAGGCGCATCCTGGACATGAGATTGCCGCAAAACAGATGTCGACGTTTGGTGGGATGCTTTCCTTCGAAGTGAAGGACGGGCGCGACGCAGCAATGTCAGTCGCCGCCAAAATAAAAATCTTTACTCGCGCGACCAGTCTCGGCGGAGTGGAAAGTTTGATCGAGCATCGAGCATCGATCGAGGGAGCAGGGACAACGTCGCCTGAAGGCCTGTTGCGATTGTCCATTGGTCTGGAAAACGCGGAAGACCTGATTGAAGATCTCGATCAAGCGCTTGGGTAATTGTAGGGCGTTTCTGTGAACGCCATCGCGATTGCGTCTGACACAGACGCCTACAATTCTCTACAACGCGCGATTTATCCTTCGCCGAAAAATATCAACGATGTCCTGCACCTCGCTCACGCGCAGTAAGTAAGCGCAGCCAAAGAACGCCGCGGCGCCAAACGCGATTGCAATGAGCAGCTCGCATAGTTTTGGGAAAAAGCGCAGCTCCGACCACGCGCCGAGCCACCAGTAGTTTGCCGCCCAGCAAACCAGCGCCAACACTGCGCCAGCAAGACACATTTTTCCAAGGCCGATCAGCAGCTGTCGTGTTTCCAGCCTGCGCACGTGGCGTCGCATTAACGCGTAAAGCAACAGGAAATTGATTGTTGCAACCAGGCTCGTTGAAAACGCCAGACCGCGATGTCCCCAGCCAAGTCGAAATGTAAAAAGCCAGTTCAGAAAAAGATTCGCGCCAATCGCAAAGAAACTGATGATCATTGGCGTGTTGCGTTTGCCGATCGCGTAAAACGCAGGGGTTAGCACCTTCAACACTGCATAAGAAACGAGACCGACTGCGTAATACTCCAGCGCGCCGGCAGTCTCTCGCGTCATTTGCGCGTTAAATCGCCCGTGCTGATAGATCACACTGATGATGGGGGAGGCGAACATCGCCAGCCCAATCGCTGATGGAATAGTGAGCAAAAATGCGAGTCTTATCCCACGAGCGAGAATCGCGCGAAACTCGTCCATATTTCCGACGGCCGCGCTTTTCGATACCAGCGGAAGAGTCACTGTTCCAATCGCCACGCCGAAAATCCCCAGCGGCAACTGCATCAGACGAAACGCAATGTTCAACCAACTGACCGGACCATTGCCAAGGCTTGCCGCAAATCCGCTGTTGATGAGCACGTTCACCTGCACGGCGCTTGCAGCAATCACCGCAGGTCCCATTAACGTGAGCACAGTACGCACGCCTTCGTCACGCCATTGAAAATCGGCGTGATACTTGTAGCCAACGCGCCAAAGAGACGGAAATTGTCCTGCTAATTGCCAGGCGCCACCGATCAGCGTCCCGATTGCCAATCCTATCAGCGATCGTGCACCGAAATTTGGATCAAGCCACCATCCGATGGCGACGCCGCCAATAATCGAACCGAGATTGAAATAACTCGACGCCATCGCCGGCGGGCCGAAGACGTGCTTCGCGTTGAGCATGCCCATCACCAGCGCCGCAAGCGACACCAGCAACATGAAGGGCCACATGATGCGCGTGAGCAAGATGGTCAGTTCGGTCTTGTCCGGCGACCAGCTTCCCCATGTTAAAAGCTCCACAAGTTGCGGCGCGAACGCGATACCGAGCAGCGTGACTGCGCTCATGAAAACGGCTGTGAGCGTGGCAACTTTGTTCGCAAGTCGCCACGCCGATTCATCGCCTTCGACGGCGATTTTCTTCGAAAACGTCGTGATGAATGCCGTCGACAGCGCGCCTTCAGCGAACAAATCGCGCAGCAGATTCGGCAATCGAAACGCCATCAGGAACGCATCGAGATTTCTTCCCGCGCCGAAAAGACCGGCAAAAACCGTTTCGCGAATTAAGCCAAGCACCCGACTCGACAGGATCGCCATGCCCACCACTCCTGCCGCGCGGGTGCTTCCTCGCCGATCTTCGGCCGCAGTCATCGGCGAACAAAGAACAGCGTCCGACGATTTACGAAAGCAAAAACTTTAAAGAGAAAACAAAGTGGCACCGCCAGCGCGCACACAATTATTTCAAAAAGAGATTCATGCTGTCGAGGTCGATGATCCATGACAGTCGTAGAGCGTATCCATCCCAGGATCCGCTGATCTGGCCTGCCCTGCGCCGGGTGAAGTTAGGCATGCCGTAACGCCAAATTTGCCGGCGCGTTTTGAAGCGCCAATCTTAAGTCGTTGATTCGCCCACGATTTTTCCGCGAAGCACCGCGTGCAAAATGTGCGAGACCGTGTGCTTCGATCGAAACGCGACTGATTTAAGAAAGCTTCGTGGAAAATACGAATAAATGCGCCCGTATCGACGAACAGACGAGGCTGCCACGGATCGAACAGGGCACGGTTAAGGCGCCGTTTCTCTCCGCGCAAAGGATTCTCGGTAAATTTTTCCTCGGCGACAGAACTGAGATCATGTCGGGCTGATCCACTTTAAAGAAAATAAGTTTTGTCCGGCAATTGATTACGGCTTTGTGCCGGGTGAGAATCCAGACCCAAACGCCATCAAGGGTGCCGCAGTATCGGCTGGCTGACTTGCGCAGCGTCACGAGTGCTGCCAAAACTCATGCCGCCAGCTATGAGACTTTGCGCAAACCCACGGGAGTGCTGCCGTTAATTCGAGTTTGCTGGATGTAAACAGGCGCCTTGCGACGTTTCACCGAACGACGCAGCGCAGCCGCGTTCAGATGATTTGATTGGAGCCGGTATCCACCAGAAATTTGCCGCCGCCATTGATGCGGACGGCATTATCATTTTGTTTAAAGGGCTGTAGTGACTCGAACAACCTTGTATCCACTTAGCTGTGTTGGCTTGCCTTTGACTGAGCCAAGTCGGAGACGGAATGATCAATAGAACAGCTAAGACGATACAAAAACGTCGAACGCGCTTCGACAGTGTGTCGCGATCATTCAGATCACATTCCCGTTGGGCAATCGATGAAGGCCCATGGAACTTTAAACGTTTGGACAAATGCGCCGCCAGCGCTTTTACACCGAAAACTTCGGTGGCGTAATGTCCGCCGAGCAGGAGATTCATCCCAAGCTCATCGGCCGCCACTGCCGCCCAATGCGGCGCTTCGCCTGTGATAAAAGTGTCGATCCCCTCCTGCGCAACTTTGTAGATTTCCGAGCCGGCGCCGCCGGTAATGATCCCGATTGTTCCAGTTTTCGTCGGACCGAACATGAAGGCTTTTACCGGACCGCTGAGTGCTTTTTGCAATGTGCGATCGACTTCATCGCGCGGCAACGAAACGCCTGCCTTCACGCCGATCAATTGGCCTTTTTCTTCGAAGAACGGCTGATTTGATGTAAGTCCGAGCACCGCTGCAAGCTGTGCGTTGTTGCCGACCTGTGGATGGAGATCGAGCGGCAGATGCGCGCTGTAAAGCGCGATGTTGTTTTCAAAGGCGAGTTCCAGTTGCCGACGCAACACCCCAGTCACCCGTTGCAAACCTGGCCAAAACAAACCGTGGTGCACGATCACAAGATCGACATTCTGTTTCACTGCGGCTTCCAGGACTCGTGTCGAAGCGTCAACGCTCGCTCCGATCTTGCTCACACCTCCTGAGTTTTCGATCTGCAGACCATTAAGTGCGTTCTCCCAATCGCCTATTTCGCGAATGCGCAGAAAATCATTTGTATAGTTAACGATCTCAGAGAGCGACGTCATGATTAGCCCTCGTATTGCACAGCAAAGATCGCCAATCGCCCGTCGATGCCGCGGACTTCCTGTGGCGGTAGTTCCTCGAAGCTGAACGAATCACCGGAACGATCTCGCACTGCCGCTGTCACCAGCAGCGGTCTTCCGGTCGTCTTCGTCAGGCCCTGCATGCGCGAAGCGATATTCACGGTGTTTCCAATGGCAGTGAACTCGAGTCTTTGGGGCGAGCCGATGCTTCCCACAATCGCCGGCCCCGAATGAATTCCAATTCCGATTTGGATCGGTGCGCGACCTTTTGCCGCAAGCTCGTCATTCAACTGCCTTACCGCGAACAAAATTTCCCGGCCGGCGGCAACTGCATCGCCGGCGTGATTGGAGCGGAAGTCGCCCACGCCAAAAATCGCCATGAATCCGTCGCCTAGATATTTGTTCACCATCCCGCGATGTTTTTCCTCGACGACGCGAACGGTTACCCGAAAAAAATCATTCATTACTTCAACCACGTCGCTCGGTGCAGATACGCTCGTTCGTGCGGTCCAGGAACGCATGTCCACAAACATCACCGTGATCTCTTCCTCGACGCCGCTCAATCCGGGATCGTGCGCCAGAATTTGTTCGGCCGCGCGTTTGCCGACGTGCAAGCCGAATGTCTGGCGTAATTTCTCCTTGTCTCTGAGTTCGCGAACCATGTTGTCGAATTCGCCAAGTAACCGTCCAAATTCATCCGCCCGCGCTACCCCGAGATCGACATCAAACCTGCCACGCGCGACCGCATCCGCTGCGGCACTCAGTTGATCGATCGGTTTCGCGACCAGCCAGCTCATCATCAATGCGGTGAAAATTCCGAACGCGATACCGACGACACCTACAAAGACGGCGAACCATTCCGTATTAATGGTCGGTGACCGCGGCGCAAACATAAGCAATAAAAGTGAAGCGATCGGGCAGATTGACGCGGATATCGCCCACAAGATTCCGCGGCCGCGCAACGACAGCGTAAACACGCCCGGGATCAGATCGGCGCGTTCGTCTCTAAAGAAGATGGGAAACAATCCCCAGTAACTGGCCAGTTCGACCAGAAAAAATGAATGCGTCACTGCGATGAACCCGGAAACGCAGAACGAAATCGGCAAATGCATGAGCAATCGCGGATCAAGTGGATTTTGCACGTGCAGGAGCGCGCCAATAAAAACGGGAATGCACAAAAACCAGGCAGTACCGCAAATTGCCGCAGCAAACCATGGCAGATGAATCAGTCGACGGCGCGCAGTCATAAGTGACGAAGAATCGACCGATGATCTCGCGCAAAGACGGTGGAACAGATCACGAAACGAGAAAATTCGACTGAGCCACAAGAAAATGCCGATGGGATAGACTACGAAGTTGTAAACGACGACGGTTTCGAAAAAACGCTGCTTCAAAGCGGGAGAAACAAGTAACGGCTGAATTACCGTTGTGTTGTACCAGATGTTGAACGCGCTCCCGAGAATTTGCGGAACCACCGGCGCGAGCGCGGTAATGAGAAGACCATAGCGTTCGCGCGTTCGAGTTATTTTTTCCGCAGTGTCCATGGTCGAAAATAATCGAGCAGAATTAAGCGGCCATGATTCGCTTGCTGGCAATCGCGCCGCACCCGGGAGAAGTCTGTAAGCGGGCCGAATTGAAATCCGGCGTCCAACGGCTGAAAGAAATTGTCCTGGTGACTCGGCAAAATGTAGCGTGGCTCGAGACGTTCGAGCGCGCGAGGCAATCGCGCCCGTGAATCTGGCAGTGCCATACCCAGAATTGCGAGATCGACGCGCTCGCGAGGCGGCAATTGCGTAGGTGTCCCACCAGAATCTATATAAATGCGCTGGTCTCCAACTTCGATAAGAAACGCCAGCGGCTCGCCACAAACCCAATCGGCCGGATGCTGCGGCGGGCCGGAACTGCGCATTTGGCGTTGATCGAAGGGCACCTTGCCAAAAAGACGATCATGCGTGGCAGGCAACACGCGAATTTTCCAAGGACCAACCCGCCGCACATCTCCGGCGCTTACCCCAAACGCTTTCGGCGATGAAGCGCCTGCTCGTTTCGCAAGTTCAACAGCTGAGGCCGAAGTAATGAGACGCGCGTGCGTTCTCGACATGACAATCGGAACGTCGAGGAGATGATCGAAATGCCCGTGAGTAACCAGGATCGCGTCCGCCTTGGGCGCGAGATATCGCATTCCCCCTTCGACACGCGAAATGTTCGGCTGAAGACGCGAACCGAGTGCAATACTGAAAAGATCCACGCGCGAAAAGTACGGATCGACCAGCAGAGCGTGCCCCTGAAACTCGAATTGGTAACCATTCGTGCCGAGGTACGTCACGCGCACTCCGCTGCGTGGCATTGCGCCAGCGTCCTTTGCAATCAGGTCAGTATAAGAATTCAGCCCCGCGCCTAAGATTTGCGTGGAGAATCCGAAGAAAAGAAGAAGCGCGCCTTTCAATCCTTTGCAGCCGATTCTACCGGAGCGTTGTATCGCGGCCAACTGCAAGTTTGCTTGACGAATTCCGCGTGCCTGCCTTCAATGATTGAAATGAGTGTGGAGTACACGGATGCGCCAACGGCTAGCGCTGAGCCGAGCACTGGAGATAAAATGCCGTGTCCATACTGCGGCCATTTGCTGCCTAAGGATGCCACGCGCTGCGACCGGTGTGATTGGACGCGCGGGGCGACTGAAACGGCGGAAGGCAAAGCGAGTGACGCCATCGCGGTTATCTTCAGTATCATTCCCGGCCTTGGACATATTTATAAGGGACACAAGCTCGCGGGCTTTCTATGGATGTTTGGTGCGATCCCAGTGGGGATCTTCGTGTTGTTGGCGGCATTCGCTTCCGCGGGCTGGGGTCTCGGTCTGTTTTTCTTCTACCTCATCGCGGTAATGCTTCATGCCTACGCAGTGGACGATCGCGTAGCGCCACCCAAAGAGGACGACGGCGAAGAGTACTGATAACGCGTTACCATCGTTGAACCGTTAAATCGTGAATCGATTCACGAATCTCGATTTTCGAATTACGAGGCCTTAAAAATCATTGCCCGATAATCCACGTCACATCTCCAGCGGCCGGATTGACTCTCGAAGCTGGAAATTCCGGTCACCTTCGAGAACGTGCTCGATTAAATCAGCCTTTTTCGCCGCGCCAATGAGGAAACACACATGCCGCGCGTGATTGATGAGCGGGAATGTGAATGTCAATCGCCAGGCATCTAACTTTGGGACAAAGTTTGCAACGACTCGTCTATCGTTTCATCCAACGCGACAGTTCCGGGAAAAAGCGACGCAGTGTGTCCATCGTCCCCGAGGCCGAGAAGAATCAGATCATGGCGGTAAATCGGTTCACCCCGCTGCGTGGCCATAAGGTCGAGTTGATCCTGATATTCCTGCGCCGCGACTTGTGGATCGATTTCACCGCGCAGACGCAGGATTGATTTTTCAGGAACGGCTGCAGGCCCGAGAAGGGTTTCCCGGGCCATTCTGAAGTTGCTCTGTCGATCATCCGGGGGAACGCAACGCTCATCTCCGAATGTAATCCGCGCCAGTTCCCACGGCAGATCATGCCCGATTACGGCAAGCCGGGTGTAAATCGACACGGGCGTGTTCCCACCTGAAAGCGCAATGCGAAATTCGCTGCGTTCTCCAAGGGCTTTGTGCGCCTCATCGAGAATGAAGTCGGCAGCGTCGGTAGCGAAATTCTTGGTTCGAATTACGTGCCGACCCATCCGTGCTTAAAATCAGATCGCGCAGTGTGACTTCCCGCGCTTTTGCAGATAACGCTGATGATATTCTTCCGCGCGCCAGAACTTCAGCGCAGGTTCAATTTGCGTTACCACTGGCCCGCGAAAACGTCCGCTCATATCGATCTTTTTCCTGGATGTTTCCGCTGCCGACTTTTGCTCGGGCGAATGATAAAAAATTACTGAGCGATACTGTGTCCCAACATCCGGACCCTGCCTGTTCAGTGTCGTGGGGTTGTGGTTCGACCAGAAAACGTCCAAAAGTTCGTCGTATGTGGTTTGTGATGGATCGAATTCCACTTCCACGACTTCGGCGTGGCCTGTCTTGTCAGTGCAAACATCTTCGTAGGTCGGATTCTCCTTCGCTCCGCCGGCATAACCGACTGCCGTAGACAAGACTCCCTTCAAATTGCGGAAAGTCTCTTCGACCCCCCAAAAGCAGCCGGCGCCAAATGTTGCCTTCTCCGTGTCCATAGCAGCAAAATGGAATGATTATGATAACAGTGCAACCGTTTGGGATTTTGCTTCCGTCTCTTCACGATGTTCATATTGCCCTAAAGTCCTAGTAGCCAACAGTTGCCGAATCTGGCAGAACAACAACAATCCTTTTCAGGAATGAATTCCTCCGCTACGACTCTGGATCAAACTCGCCCGATATTACCCGTGCGGCTGATCAATGGCTGTGGCACCTTGCTGGACAAAAGCCGAATTCCGCGGACTCGCATCCGAGCGGTTGATTTAATCGAGACAGCAAAGCGCCGTTCCGGCCTCGATGATTTTGGAAGAGGTGACTTTTTTGAGGGTCTCTCGCGATTACTCGATTCCTGCCAGCGCGAGGCCCAGCTTAACCTGATCGGAAGAACCGTCCTTCGGGCAGATCTCGTACGCATATTGTGTTCACGTTTGTTCATACAACGAGATCGGAAGGCGTATCCAAGCATTGCGCGACAGGAGATTCGCGAACCGCTCTTCATCGTCGGTTTGCCCCGCAGCGGTACGACGGTATTGCACACCTTGCTCGCCTTAGATCCCGAGCACCGAGTTCCCCTCACGTGGGAAGTCATGACGCCATCCCCACCTACTAGCGATAATGAGAAGCGGCGAATTCAACGGGCAATTAGCAGTTGTAATTGCTTCAACTGGCTGGCGCCCACATTTCGCCAGGTGCACCCCGTTGGTGCAGAGCTTCCGCAAGAATGTGTCAGTCTCATGGCGCCGACGTTCATGAGTGACCAGTTCGATGCGATGTATTATGTCCCTTCGTATCGGGCCTGGTTCTTTCGCCAGGATTTGCGACCGGTATACGAGTATCACCGCCGTTTTCTTCAACATCTGCAGGTCCGGCACAACGCGCGGCGTTGGGTGCTCAAAGCCCCCACGCACATGTTTGCCTCGCCAAGTCTGCTGGCTGTTTACCCTGACGCGCTTTTTGTCCAAACCCATCGAGCGCCACTCGATGCCATGACTTCAGTATCGAGTTTGATAACGATCCTCCGCCGTGTGTTTAGCGACGCGGTCGATCCACTCACTGTTTGCCGCGAGGCGATCGATTATTGGTCGAACACGCTGGATAGATTCTTGCGGGAACGAGATCGATTGGCAGAGCGTCGCATTTGCGACGTGGATTATGCCGAGATCCGTCGCGATCCTCTCGCGGTGGTGCGACGAATTTATACACACTTCGGTTGGTCGTTGTCCGCGAAAGTAGGGCAACGGATGCGCCGGGCACTGGGAAGCCAGTTGCAGGAACGAAATGGGCTTCATCGGTACGATCTCTCACAGTTCGGCGTGCAAGAAGCGGAGAGCGCCGCTCGATTCGCAGCCTATTGCGACCGGTTCGGTCTGGTTGCGCGCAGGAAACATGCGTCTGGCGAGCGAGCGGAAAAGCTGGTTAAGAGGTAGGGTCAACAACTCTACAAGAGCGTCGAGTTGCTGGAACTAATGGCATGAGGAACACTTCGCTGACATGACCTTTGAATTACGCCGCTCGATTACGGCCGATCATCCCAGCTTGCCCGGACATTTTCCGGACGCGCCTCTCGTACCAGGCGTACTGATTCTCGATGAAGTTCTCGCGGCGTTGCGTGACTGGCGAAAAGACTGTCAGCTTACGGCGATCCGCACGGTCAAGTTTTTGCAGCCACTAAAGCCTGAGCAGCCATTTACGATCTGCCTTTCCACGAGCGATGATGACGCGACCGGAGTCAATTTTTGCTGTCGAATAGAAGGCCACGCAATGGTTGAAGGCCAACTTGAAATTTATTTCGGGACAAAGGTGACTTCGTGAACGCGCCACTCTCCGACGCGCCGCCGTTTAAGGTACAACCAAGCGATCCGCGCCTGGCCGAATACTTGAAGGAATATCCACCGCCGGTGTTCAGTGAACGACTGTATCAAAGCATCGAACTATTGGAGCGTTACAGCGTCGACATGGCTATCGATCTGGCGCGTCGCTTGAACGTGATCGATCACCTCAGCCAATGGCGATCGGTCGATGACTTGTGTCGTCTCCTTTCGTTTCAGCCCTCTTTCAAGTTCGCCTTACATTGGATCCTGGAACGTCTGGTAGAAATCGATTGTGTCGAGGCCCGGACCGACGCGAACGCTCGCCTTTACCATCTGCGCCACACGTTGCGGAAACCGGATCTCGAAAGCCTGCGTGCAACAGGTCTGCAAATCGATCCTGCGAACGCGGCGACTTTGGCTTTACTGGATCACGCCGCGAGCCTCTATCCTGCTGTCGCCAATGGCGAACAAAGTGGTGATCGCAATTTGCTCGGTCCGCAAGGCGTGCCCCTATGGCTGAATTATTTTCACAATGACAATCTAAGCTATGCCGTGAATAACTGGGTCGGCGCCGCACTCGCCGCTGAGCGCGTTTCCAATCAACGCACGCTTCGGATTTTAGAAGTCGGCGCGGGCCCCGGCAGCGCCAGCGAAATTTTGTTGCGCTTGTTTGATGAACGCGGGCTCTTGGCGCGGGTAGAACGTTATCTCATCACAGAGCCGAACGCGTTCTTCCTGCGATGCGGCCAGCGCAAACTCGCAAGGCAATATCCTGATCTTCCGCTTGAATGGGGTGCGCTCAATCTCGATTTGCCTTGGAGCACTCAAGGCATCAACCCGGGTGAATTCGATCTGATATACGCTGTTAACGTCATGCATATCTCCAGGGATCTCTTGTTCAGCTTGAACGAAGCACGCTCGGCTCTGGCCAGCGACGGCTGGCTCGTGATCGGCGAATGCCTGCGACCCTATTTCAATCAGCCAATCTACCCTGAACTGATGTTTCAGATTCTTGAGAGCTTTACCAACGTCCAGACAGATCCAGAGATTCGCCCGAATCCAGGGTTTCTAACTGCAGAGCATTGGCGGCGCGCGTTTACTCGCGCAGGCTTTCAGCGCGCCGAAGTTGCGCCGAACATCGATCGTATTCGCGAGATCTACCCACACTTTTTCACTGGCGCGATCTGCGGACAAAACGTCGCGCCCGGCAAATGACCTCGGACGTTTTGGAGACGAAAACCTCGGAGACATTGCGTTGGACGGGCTTGCCGGAACGCGGCACACTCGCTTCGCTGCAATTGATCGCCTGGATCGCGACGCACATCGGGCGTTTAGCGGCAAGGCTGCTGTTATATCCGATCACAGCCTATTATGTAATGACTGCATGCGCGGCCCGCCGAACTTCGTACGAATACCTTAAGCAAATGCGCGGTTACCCCGCCCACTGGTGGCATGTGTCTCGCCATTTTCATTGCTTCGCCGCGACCATTCTGGATCGCGTTTACCTGTTGCGCGGTGAGTTCCAGCGCTTTGACGTAAAGCTTCACGGCAAAGAAATCCTGCACGGCCGAATGGAAAGCGGAAAGGGTTGCGTTCTGTTGGGCTCACACTTGGGCAGTTTCGAGGTATTGCGAGCTCTGGGCGTGATGCAGGGAAAGTTTCCGCTCAAGGTTTTGATGGATGCAACCCACAACCAAAATATCACCCGTTTTCTGGATGCATTGAACCCTGTGATCGCCAGCACGGTAATCGCGCCGGATCGGATGGATACTTTGCTGACAGTTAAGGAAAGTTTGGATGCGGGATTCTTCGTCGGCACGCTCGGCGACCGCGTGTCGAACGATGGTAAGACAGCCCAATGCCAATTCCTTGGCCGGCCAGCGGCGTTCCCGGTCGGCCCAATTGTGCTTGCCGCCATGACGCATCGTCCCGTTATTTTGTTTTTCGGTCTCTACCGCGGCGGGAACCGTTACGAAATTTACTTCGAACATTTTGCCGATGAGATCACTTTGGATCGCGATCGCCGAGCTGAAGAGATCCAGCTGTGGATGCAGCGCTACGCCGAGCGCCTGGAGTATTACGCGCGCCGTGCGCCTTACAACTGGTTTAATTTTTATCCATTTTGGGATTAAGTCGGAAGGCAACTAACCCGCTAAACACGCGAATACAGACCAAAATGTCTTAGTGGAAAACATAGAGTCTTTCGTGTGTTTCGTGGACATTAACCAGTTCTGGGATCTTACCGACCGTGCACAATGACTAACGGCACGACGATTAACAAAGCAGAAATTCGCACATTGATTCCCCACTCCGGTCTCATGTGTTTGTTGGATGAGGTAACTCAGTGGGATGATCGATCGATTACATGCGGCACTAACACGCATCGTGACCCCGCTAATCCACTACGCCGCGATGGACGTTTATCTGCTCTGCACGCTTTCGAATACGGCGCGCAAGCGGCGGCAGTCCACGGCGGCTTGCGGGCCCGCTCGGTAGGTGAGATCGCACCGCCTGGCTACCTGGCTGCCTTGCGGGACGCGCACTTGCATGCGGCGCGTCTGGATGACATCGCATCACCGCTTCGGATTTGTGCGAATCGCCTGTTTGGTGACGGTGCCAACACAATTTATGAATGCTGCGTTTTAGCCGGCAATATTCTGTTAGCGAATGGGCGCATTACCATCATACAGCGCACGTAAGTGACTGGTGCCATCTCAATTTCAGAGTCGTCGCTGCAGAATTTCACGGTAAGCGCATCACATCACAATTCCGCCGTCGACGCACAACACCTGGCCGGTGATATAACCGGCTTCAGAAGACGCGAGAAATGCCACTGCGTTTGCGATGTCTTCAGGCGTGCCCGTTCTGCCAAGAGGAATCTTTGATTGGATGGAATTCTTAACTTCTTCGGAAAGTCCGGCAGTCATGTCTGTCGTGATAAATCCCGGGGCCACAGCGTTGACAGTGATATTGCGACTCGCCAGCTCGCGGGCAAGGGACTTGGTAAAACCGATCACGCCCGCTTTGCTGGCCGCATAATTAGTCTGCCCTGCATTGCCCATCAAACCGATTACCGAACTGATGTTGATGATGCGCCCACCACGCTGCTTGATCATGGCGCGGATAATCGACTGGGTAAAACTAAAGGTGCCGCGCAGGTTTGTATTAATGACCGCGTCCCAGTCCTCAAGCGACATTCGCATGGCAAGCACATCTCGGGTAACACCTGCGTTGTTAATCAGGATGTCGGCCCTGCCAAAATCGCCGAGGATTTGAGCACCGATTTTGTGTACGGCTGCATGGTCCGCAACATCGACCGTATAGGCCCTTCCCGCGTCGGCGCGAATTGCGTTGATCTGGTTCGCGATGTTCTTTGCGTTCGCTTCCGTGCGACTCACGCACGCGACCCGCGCTCCCTCATTTGCCAGTCGCAGGGCGGTAGCTTGGCCAATCCCTCGCCCCGCGCCGGTGACGATTGCAACTTGATTTTCGAATCTCATAAGCTTGGACTCCAACGTGAAAAATAGCTTCTTACATTGCGCCGTGTCGAGGAAGCGAGGCTACACCACGACTCCATAACGACGTTGGCGCCGCCCAAATTCTTCCACGGCGGCAACGAGGTCCTTTTTTGTAAAGTCGGGCCAAAGTTTGGGCGTGATATACATCTCGGTATAAGACGTTTGCCAGAGCAGGAAGTTCGACAGACGCATTTCGCCCGAAGTGCGAATGAGTAGATCGGGATCGGGATAATACCGTGTGTAAAGGTGTTTACTAAACATCTCCACATCGATCATTGCTCTGTCGATGTGACCCAGCTCGACCGCTCGAAGCAGACTCTTGATGCCATCGATGATTTCGAGACGGCCCCCATAACTCAGAGCGAGAATGAGAGTCAAACCGGTATTGCCAGCAGTTTGCTCGATGGTTCTATGAAGTTGTTCCTGCGAACTCGCGGGTAAATCAGTCAGGCGGCCGATGGCCTGAAGACGCACATTTTTCTCAATCAATTCCGGCGTCTTCTCTTTCAAGAATTTTTCGAGCAGGCGCATGAGCGCGAGGACTTCAGTCTTGGGACGCTGCCAGTTCTCAGCGGAGAAAGCGTAAAGTGTGAGATATTCTATTTTTAATTCGCCACATCCTTCTACGCATTCGCGAACAGCCTGGGCACCAGCTTCGTGTCCTTTGATGCGCGGCAGGCCGCGACCCTTGGCCCATCGGCCGTTACCGTCCATGATGATTGCGATGTGACGAGGAACGCTCTTCACGTTCGGAGGCATGACTACAAGATGATTGTCTCACCGCGTGCCGGCCCGACGCTAATCATGGACAATTTTGCTCCGGTTAATTCGGAGATGTATCTGACGTATTTCCTCGCCGCAGGAGGAAGTTGCGAAAAAGTTCGAGCAGAATGAGTAGGCGTATTCCAGCCGCGCACGTCTGCATAGATTGGCTCACAGTTGGCCAGCTGTCTCGCATCGCAGGGCGGAACAGCCAGACGCTTTCCGTTTAGCCGATAAGCTACGCAAACCCGGATCGGATCGACATCATCCAGCCCGTCCAGGTTAGTGATGGCAAGCTCGTCGATGCCATTGATCATTCGGGCGTAGCGGGTTGCCACAGCATCGAACCAGCCGCAGCGGCGTTTGCGACCTGTGGTAGCGCCGAATTCTCTCCCCAGGTTGTGAAGCATCTGCGTCAATTGCATGTCTTCCGTCGGCAAAGCCCCCTCGCCTACGCGAGTTGTATACGCCTTCATCACGCCCACGACGCGGTCGATCCGATGAGGCGGCACGCCGGTCCCGGTGCACGCGCCCCCGGCGGTCGTGTTTGAGGAAGTCACATACGGATACGTGCCGTGATCGATATCGAGGAATGTTCCTTGTGCTCCTTCAAAAAGAATCTTTTTGCCCCGCTCCATGGCGCGATGGAGATACACGACCGTATTGCCAACGAATGGTCGCAATCTCTCGCCTGCCGCCAGATAGCTTTCATTAACCTCTCGAAAACTGACAGGCTTCGCGCCGAGTGCTTGGAGAATTCTGTTGTTCTCGGTCACCTTGGCCTGCAATTTTTTCGAAAACACGATCGGCTGCATCAGATCGGACATGCGCAGGCCCGTGCGCGCTGCTTTGTCGCCATAAGCTGGGCCAATCCCGCGTTTGGTAGTTCCAATTCTGGTATGGCCTTGACGCAGTTCGCGCTGCTCATCGAGCAGGCGATGATAAGGGAGGACGAGGTGGGCGCAGTCGCTGATCAGCAGATTCCTGCCAATTGTGACCCCTAGTTTGCGCAAACCATCAATCTCACCAAGCAATGCGATCGGGTCGATAACAACGCCGTTTCCAATTACGCAAACTTTGCCGCGTCGCAGAATTCCCGAGGGGATCAGGTGCAGAATGTATTTAACGCCACGATGGAAGACAGTGTGCCCCGCGTTATTGCCGCCCTGGCTTCGAACAACGATGTCAGCCTTCGCTGTAAGCACGTCAATAATCTTGCCCTTACCTTCGTCGCCCCACTGCGCTCCAACTAAAATTGTATTGGCCATTGCAATCAGAAATGGGCAAAAAATTTTCCCGATGCATCCGGCAGGACACAGTCGGGACTGCCTACGAATAATAGGTTGGCGAACGCTGGACGCAACACATTTCGCGTTTTGAGAGATTCTCTCTTGCTCTTAGAACCAGTACTCAAAAGAGCAAGAGTAAGAGTAAGAGTAAGAGCGAAGTCTTCGATCAGGGTGCGGGCGTTTGCCGTTTTGGCAAAGGAGTAGTGCTTGGCTCCGGTCTTCCGGATTCCATAAACGTTGACCGCACGGCGCCACTCGGGTCCGGCTTTGCAGTTCGTGAACTTGGCCGACGCGCTGTGCTTGTCTGTTCAGCGCGAGTTTGCTTCTTTGCCGGCCTTGGGGTTTCAGGGACAGCTGGACTTGGCGTTGGGGCAGCCTCGGAATCCGATTGGCCAGATCTCTTCGTTTGTGATGGACTCGGATTGTTCAGCCGCTCCGCGGCAAGGGCTCCCGCCATTCGCATTTGCTCCAGCGTGGGCTCTGCCGATGCAGATTTTTTGCGTGATTTTGGTTTAGGTCGTTCCGGCTCCGGTGTTGCTGCTTCCGAGGGAGTTTGCTCCGGAGGTGGCGCTGCTTGCTTGGGAGCTTCCGGTTTCGTCTCGCGAGCAACGATTACCTCCTGTGCGCGCGTGTGGCCGACGAGGATGAAGCTGCAGAGCAGCACCATGAAAAATCCCCTCGGCATAAATCGTCGTGATAAGCAACTCCAACCCGTTCGCAAGCCCCCATTCACAAAACGTCGCTTATCCAGTTGGCCGCGCGACCTTGATCACAGGCAGGGGAAAACGCAGCTGCAATTCGTTTTCCAGATAAATCTCAACGTGATGTAATCCGTACTGCTGAAACTGTACCCCGCCAAAATAATGGACGTTGGTCGCGTGGCCTTCCATCTCCTTCAAAACAAATTCCACTTCCGCCTGCGCGATGACCTGTTGTTCGTCGACACCGACGATGCGGGATTTTTGCCGAAATTTTCCCGCTCCGCTGCACCAGCGCGTCCAGATGCAGAGCCGGATATAATTGATCGGTAAGGCCGGCGCGGGGACGACACTCAGCACGCCCACGAGCGTTTGCATACCGTTGATCTCGCATCGGACGTCCTCACAAAGAACAGCACTTTGCAGATCCGGAAGAATAACATCGGTCCCCATGACTGATTGATTACATGATGCCACGCATCAACAGCGTCAATAGTCCTATGCCGAGAATAATCCGGTAAAGGGCGAACGGCACAAACCCGCGGGCACGCACCCAATTCATAAACCAGGCGACCACGGCCAGTGCTACGACAAACGAAACAATGAATCCGATGGCGAGCACAATCCACGCGTGCGGATTCATTGCCAGCGGTGCAATATCCGCCTCGTGATGGTGTGGCATCACGGTCTTCAAAAAATCAAACCCCGTAGCCACCACCATCGTTGGCATCGATAAAAAGAAGGAAAATTCGAGCGCGGCTGGACGCGACAGGCCTGCGACCTGGCCGGCGGCGATCGTGGACATCGAGCGGGATGTCCCTGGGAAAATGGCAGAAAGAATTTGCGCTGCACCAATCCAAACCGCCTGCGGCAAAGTCATTTCCTCCATATGCATCGTGCGCGGCCGCGTGAAAACAGCGTCAACGATCCACATCACAATTCCACCGATAAGAAGCGCGAGGGCCATTACCCAGAGATTTTCCAGGTTTTTGCCGATTTGTTTCGTAAGTGCCCACGCTGGGACCGCGGTTACGACAAACGCGATTAAGGTAAGACTCAACGGATGCGTGAAAATAGTGCGATCGCCGCGTTCGCCTTTTGGAAACGTGCGAACAAATTGCAGAATGCGGTTCCAAAAATAAACCGGTAACGCCAGAATGGCGCCGAGCTGGATAACGATGGTGTACATTTTCCAAAAGCCGTCGTGAAGGTCGATATGCAGCAATGCTTCACAGATGCGCAAATGCGCAGTTGAGCTTACCGGAAGGAATTCCGTCAGCCCTTCGACGACTCCGAGAAAGACTGACAACAGGTATTCGTGCATGAGTTTGTTTCGTTAAAGCGTTGAAGGGTTACAGCGTTGAAGCGTTAAGAAATTGAAAGAGGCAGACTCTTAAAAAGGTTAGGTCGTTGGATTGCATTTCGCTTTAACGTTTCAACGATTAAACGGTGTAACGCAGGGGCGCCTCGCGCCTCATAGCGCCTCCGTTCCCCGTTCACCCGTCCGAATGCGCACCGCCTCTTCGACCTCGGTTACAAAGATTTTGCCGTCGCCGATCTTCCCTGTTTTGGCCGCTCCCAAAATTGCTTCGACAGCTCGCTGTGCGCGCTCGTCTGGAACAACCATCTCGAATTTTATCTTCGGAAGAAAATCAACGGTATACTCGGTGCCGCGATAAATTTCGCTGTGGCCCTTCTGTCGGCCAAATCCTTTGACCTCGCTGAGAGACATTCCTTCTACGCCTGCCGCCATCAGGGCTTCCTTCACCGGCTCTGCTTTAAAAGGCTTGATGACTGCCTCGATCTTTTTCACCGCGCCAAAACTAGAACTGGCGTACCAAATGGCAAGCAATCCGATTCAAATGACAGAATCGAAGCATATTCATTCGACTACGCTCCCGACGTGAATCGGTCGTGGATCGCTTCGGTATTGTAATTGTTGATACGATCTTCGCGTTTTGTGGGAAATCTGTGGTCGCATGACAACAGAAGACACGTCATCAAACTCGATCATTGCGCGCCTTCCTAAAAATGGAGTAATTCCTTCAAGGAGAGATTACGACATTGAATAAAGCATCGGCACAGTCGTCCTCCGTTCTTAGCAACTGGCCTGCTCGTCATCCTTTGGTCTCCTACTTCCTTATCGCCTTCACTTTTTCCTGGTTCATGTTCCTGCCCGGTCTGCTTACGTATTACGGGGTTTTGATTCTAAGCCCCAGCGTCATCCGTTTATCGGCCATCGCTGGTTTGCTCGGACCAATCTTGTCAGGATTTATCATGACCGCCGTTACCGAAGGGAGACCGGGTATAAGTTGCCTGCTGCGGCGGGTCGTACGCTGGCGTGTTGGCCTTCGATGGTACCTGTTTGCCCTTATTGGCCTGCCGGCAGTAATGGTTCTTGCTACTATCATCCGGCCTGGGGCTTTGGAATCGCTCGACGTTTCCGCCCAGCCAATCACCTTGGCCTATCTAAATGCCTTCGTCTCCATGGCCATCATCGGCGGACCGCTGTTTGAGGAACCGGGATGGACCGGTTTCGCACAGCCGCGCTTGCAGCAAATGTACGGTCCTTTGCTCGGTGGCCTTTTCCTTGGTGGCCTCTGGGCGCTGTGGCACTTGCCTGGATTCTTGATCCCGTCCGAAGACGTAAGGGACATTCCTCCGCGGGGTACCGTTCTCGACTTCGCCGTGTTTGCCTTGGCTCTTGTGGGTCTGCGTTTAATTATTATCTGGGTGGTCAACAACACGAGAGACAGCGTGCTTATGGCTATCCTGGTGCACGCGTCTTGGAACACCTTCTATGCTACGGGTCTGATCCGGCTTTTCCCCACTCCGGCCGTGCTCGGCAGTTACTCGAACCTCACGGTAGCCGCGTGCGTATTGGCACTAGCGCTGATTGCGGCGACGCGGGGACGGTTGGGTTGCCAGGATGAGGCCGACAGGCTGCATGAAGAGACAACCGCGCCGCCAGCATAACGAAAAGGAAGATCGCGTTTGCGTTGTCGGATTCACAGCGCATAACTTCCGCCGATGAAGGTCGTTTTTTACATTTTCGGGATCATCGCGATCGCAATGTTCGCGCTGGCGCAGGAGAACACCACGCCACCGCAGGAGAAAACCACTCCGCCGCCCCGCGTATATCCCGTCGCGTTGCCGAATTACGACGAGGAGACCGCTACGCGATTGCAAATTTTTTTGGACAACAGCGATTTCGGGCCGGGGAAAATTGACGGAAGAATGGGCGAATTCTTCCGCAAAGCGCTCATCTCATACAAGCATGCGCACGCCATGCCGAAGACTGGCGCGGTCGATCAATGGATGCTCGATCAAGTGCCTGTGACTTACACTACTTACACGATCAGGGATGAAGATCTGAAGTTGGTGGGCAATGTGCCGGGCAGCCGTGCCGAGCAGGCCAGATTAAAATGGCTGCCCTATACGTCCCTGCTCGAGTTCGTCGCCGAGCGTTATCATTCGGCCGAGTCTTACATTCAGAAACTTAATCCCGGAAAGAACTGGGAGCAGCTTCAGCCCGGCGAAACTTTAAAGGTGCCGAATGTATTGCCCTTCGAGGTTGAGAAATTCACCGAGGGGAAAGTCCCTGAAAATCCGGCATTCGCCTCCCGTAAGGTTTTTGTCGATACACACGAGCACCTTTTGGAGGTCTTCGACCACGATCAGCTCGTCTGTGTTTTTCCGATTACGCCTGGATCGAAAACTCTGCCGGCTCCAGTGGGCACGTGGAAGATTCTCGGCGCAAACGTTTGGCCGTGGTTCCGCTACGACGAAGGCATGCTCAATTACGGTGTGCGCACCGAAAACTATTACAATCTTCCACCAGGCCCGAACAATCTCGTCGGTGTTCTCTGGATGGGCTTGAACAAGCCTGGCATCGGCATTCACGGGACGAACAATCCGGAAACAATCGGCCGTGCCGCCAGTCACGGCTGCATTCGCCTGGCAAACTGGGACGCCGCGCGGGTGAAAGACTTGGTCAGTGTCGGGAATACAGTCCTCATTTTTTAGGTGGAACGCGTTGTCCGCAACGCGTTGATAAGCACTGCGGCTTTGCCGCCTAGTATTGCGCCTTCGGCGAGTGGTCTTCCCATCGTCTTCGGAGAAGCCGATCCATCTTGAGAATTCCCGGAAAGATTTCACGCGGAATCGCCGCCTCACGCGTCTAGGCTTTAGATCGCAACAAAATGGATGCCAGCGAACGCGAACAATATCGGGCGGCCATTCACGGCGATCGAGAGGCATTTGAAATGATCATTCGCACGCATAGCCGGCCACTGTTTGCCATCGCTTACGGCATTCTGCAAAGCCGCGAGGAAGCGGAGGACGTCGTGCAGGACTCGCTCGTGAAAGCGTGGAAAACGCGTTGGCGAGTGCGCGATCCTGAAAAGCTTCCCGCCTGGCTCGCAACCATTGCGCGACACAAGGCGCGCGACGTTTTTCGCAAACGCCGCACTGTTCCTTTTTCGGAACAGCTAATCGAACCGGTCGAGCCGGAGCCAGCTAACACGACCGCTTTGGATCAACAGTTGCAGTCTGCGCTCGCCGCATTGCCGGAACTACATCGGGCGGCGCTTACATTGCGCTACTTCGAAGAGATGGATTATCGCACTATCGAAAACACCCTTGGGCTAACTAATGGCGCGCTCCGCGGAATCCTGGGACGAGCGCTCGCGTCCATGCGTGAACAACTTCGCCCTGCTCTCGCCGCAATGGACTAAACGTATGGCAACGGTTCACGACGAAATCGACACATGGCTGGCTGCCGATTTGCACGGCGAGCTTTCTGATAAAGAACGCGATGCGCTTCACGCGCACCTGGTCGATTGCGCTGCATGCCGAAAAACTCATCAGGAAATCAAAACTATGAACAAAATTCTGGAAGAAACTCTCACAAAGGAAAAAGCCGATCCTGCTTTCGAACAGCGTATGCTGGCTGGTTTTCGCAGTCGCGTCCATCAACGGGGCGGACTTGTAAAACTGCTTGTCAGTGTAATGCGCTTGCGCGCCGCTCAAATCGCAGCGGTCGCCGCCGGGTTGCTCGGACTTGTGCAGATCGGACGGATGATCACCGGTGAACCTGTAACTGCGCCGCGTGAACGCGAACGCTACGTCGGAGAACAGTTTGCCGCGCAACCGTCACAGGTTCCAGCATCGCGAGCAGCTGAATCGGGTGCTTTAGCGAAGTCAGACGAAGTCGCCGCTGGTCGATCACGAAATTTGCCGCTAAAGGGGCCACCGCCACCGGCTCCAGCCGAGTCGAAGGACGAGGAACGAGCGGGCGCTGAGGTGGAACGAACGATCGTTACTGGATCAAATATTCCGACTGCTGCGGAAGAAGGCGCGCAAGCTTCAGTCCAGGAGACTGCTCCAGCGTTAGCCAATCGCAAACTAATTCGCAACGCGACAGTCGAGCTGGAGATTGTCAGCTTTGATAATGCTGTCCAGAAGATCACTGCATTTGCGAACGAAGAACACGGGTACGTTGCTACGACAGATTCCGAGAAACAGGCGAATGGAAAACTGAAGGGCCAGATCGTCGTGAAGGTGCTGCCCGAAAACCTGGATCGTTTTCTGCAAAAGATCCGGAGTCTCGGTGAATTAAAGAACCAGACACTCGGCACGGAAGACGTGACCAAGGCGTATTTCGATACCGATGCGCGGCTGAAGAACGCCCACGTAATGGAGCAGCGTCTCATCGACATGTTGAAAACCAAGACCGGCAAAGTGTCCGATCTGCTTCTTGTGGAGAAGGAACTGGGCCGCGTGCGTGAAGAGATCGAAAAGATGCAGGGCGAATTGAAATATTGGGATTCGCAGGTGCAATTCGCCACGGTAACGATTTCGCTGACCGAAAAGGACTTGGAAGAACCAGCGGCGTTTCTGCTCAAGGAGCGTGCGCAACTCTTTCTTTACACCCCTGACGTGGAGAAAATTTACAACGAGACCAAGAGTCTCGCGTCGGCAAAGGTGCAGATTACTAATGCACAACTAAACCGCGATTATTCTGGACGCGTCTCAGCGCAGCTGAGCATGCTGATCGCTCCGGAAGAAAGCGATGCTGTAATTGGCCGTGTCAAAGGATTTGGGCGCGTTGAAAATTTCCAAATGCAGACCCAACGCCTCGCGCAAGGCGGCAGTGGGATGTCGGAAAATGCGAAGACCAAGCGCGACAAGGTGGAACTCAACATCACCATTTCGCGCGAAGAGCAAGAGCAAGCTTTCCAGCAAACGAGCCTGCGCATTCGCACGTCGTCGGTAGACGAAAGGGCTAAGGAGCTTCGTGCTTTGGCCGAGAAACAAGGCGGACGTGTTCGCAGTTCCACTTTCATCAGTGACCCGAATGGACGTGAAGTGGCAAGTGTTTCGCTGCGCGTGGCGATGAAGAATTACCCGGCGCTCATGCAATCGCTTAACTCGTTAGGCAGAGTCGAAAACGTGAGTGTGCAACGTCAGGACCGCGCGGACGCGCAGATCGACGAATCAAATGCACCGGCGGATGTTTCGATCCAGGTTTACAGCCAAGGCAATATTGTTACCGAGGAAAGCGGCTTGCTTGCCACGCTGCGGCGTACACTGGCTCAAAGCGCGAGCGCAATTATGTGGAGCTTGCGAATGATTGGCGTGGCGATCGCGTTTCTCGCGCCGTGGGCGATTGCAATTGTCGGAATCGTCTGGATCGCGCGACGCGCGATTCGCGCTCGATCGAAACTGTAGCGGCGCTCTGTGAGCGCCGGATCGAATAGCGTCGGCAGTAGTCGAATCTTTGTTGCCCGCTCCGCAAACGAGTCATAGGTTATTTATATTTTCCGGAGGTTGCCGATGAATTCTAAAGGCGGTATCAGCTATAGCAACGCGGCGGTCGCTGCTTGTCCGAAACACTTACTCCAATTCGCAGTCGATCAGCGATACGACGATTACACATCGGTCGATCACGCTGTCTGGCGATTCATCATGCGCCAGAACACTTTTTTTCTGAAGGAATACGCGCACAAAGTTTATTTCCAGGGCCTTCTCAACACGGGCATTTCCTTCGAGCGCATCCCGCGCATTGAAGAGATGAATGATATTCTGGCGAAGATCGAGTGGGGCGCGGTGGCAGTGGATGGTTTCATTCCGCCGGCAGCATTCATGGAATTTCAAGCCTACAAGGTGCTGGTGATCGCGTGCGACATGCGCCAAATTCATCACATCGAATACACGCCAGCGCCGGACATCGTGCACGAGGCCGCCGGTCATGCGCCGATCATTGTCGACCGCGAATACTCGAATTATTTGCAACGCTTCGGCGAAGTCGGCGCGAAAGCAATGTCATCCAGGAAAGATTTCGAGCTGTATCAAGCGATCCGCCACCTGTCGATCTTGAAGGAGCGACCGAACGCTGATCCGAAAGAAGTCGAGGAAGCAACCAAGCTGGTCGAGCATCGTCAGAAAAATCTCGGCGCACCCTCCGAAATGGCGCTGCTCTCGCGCTTGCATTGGTGGACGGTCGAATACGGGCTTATCGGCACGCTTGAAAATCCAAAAATTTACGGAGCTGGTTTGCTTTCGTCGATCGGTGAATCGGTCTCGTGCTTGGAGCCGGAGGTAAAGAAGATCCCCTACTCCATTGACGCTCAGAATTGCGCGTTCGATATCACCACGAAACAACCGCAGCTTTTTGTCTGCCGCGATTTTCAGCATCTCAAAGATGTACTTGAAGAATTTGCCAGCAAGATGGCGTTCAAAGTTGGCGGACTCGAAGGTATTAACAAAGCCATCGAATGTAACAACACTGCGACCTGTGAGTATTCGTCCGGTCTCCAGGTCAGCGGAATTTTCGCTGAAGTCATAACAGACGAAAACGATTCGCCGATTTATCTGCGGACAACCGGCAAAACTGCACTCGCATTTCAAGGCAAAGAACTCGAAGGCCACGGCGTCGATTATCACAAGGAAGGTTTCGGTTCGCCGGTCGGCAAATGGAAACAAACATCAACGGAGCCGGAGCTGCTCACCAACGATCAACTCCACGCCCTTGGAATTGTTGAAGATAAAAAAGCGAAGATCGAGTTCATCAGCGGCATTGTCGTATCGGGGAAGGTTGAGAAAATTCTACGTCGCGACGGGAGATTATTGTTGATCACGTTCGTAAACTGCAGCGCGAAATATCGTGACCGCGTCCTGTTCCAGCCTGACTGGGGCTTTTTCGATATGGCCGTTGGCGAACGAATCAGCTCGGTGTTTAATGGCGCGGCAGATAAGGACGCCTACAACCAGGTGGCGCTTGTTCCAAAGGAACGCACCATCAAGGTCCCGTCCACGCCGAAGCGCGAACGACTCGAGAATCTTTACGCGCAGGTGCGCAAGATTCGCGAGGGCAAAACCGGTTATGAACGGCTCGGCGAAATTTGGGAGACGCAGCAGGCCGAACATCCGGAGGATTGGCTGTTGTCGATGGAAATTTTCGAAATCCTCGACACGACTGATCAACAGCCGGAACTGAAAGCCAGAATCGAAAAGTTCCTAAACGAGAAGAAGACGAAGACTAAAGATCTCGCAACACTAATCGGTTGGGGATTCCGCCTGGTCGAGTATCACAAAAAGCCAGAATACCAGACAGCACTGCACGCCTCTCCGCAGTAGGAGTGGCCGCTTCGAACGGATATTCGCGGCGTTTCCCAAAGCGACACAGCAGCGCCGCACTCCAAAACGTTGCGTAATGTGAGTCAATATCTCCGGCTTGCGTCTTGGACTGGGGCGGCGTTCCGCCGTTTTTCACTATCGATCCTCAACGGCGGGATGCGTCTTCGGTTCGACAACCGCCCTCGATCCGTAGGACCCCGATAGCCGGCCATTTCGGGCAAAGTCCCGCATCATCGCGAAGTAGCCGGGCGCATATCGGGTCGAGACACGCTCGCCATTTGAAGCGATTTCGTACTCGGTCATCCCGTGTTCGGCGTGAGGAAACAGCGCGAGCGTAATTGGCTTCCCTTCCACGATCAGCGTCTTGATACGCCGACTCGTCTCAGCACTCGGAGCTTCGAGGTCGTCTTCTCCGAGAATCCATAACTGTGGGGTTTTCACGGCGCGAAGCGTAGGCATTGGATCGTATCGAAATGGCGTGCCGGGGAGAGAATCCTTAAACTTCTCGCGCGCTTCCGCCGCCGTGTACGGCAAAATGAAATGCGTATAGTTGCCATGCACATCTTTGTACCAAGGCTCGTTGCGGTACTTAGCTCTCACAGCATCCAAACGCTCGAAACCTTTGGTGAAACCGCTCTCAAACACGGCCTCGGCCGCGGATGCAACCTCCAGCGCCTTTGAAATCTCCTCCTGGGTATGACCTTTGAGGCGCATCTCGAGCGCAACCTCCTGCTGGTCTTCGTCAATGACGGAA
>JAALOD010000021.1 GCA_013372845.1 Candidatus Udaeobacter sp. | reverse complement strand
GTCCGGGGCTCAAACGCGAAGCCGGGGCGGTTCTTCGCGACAGTTGGACAACCCCCGCTACCCGAGAAGAGTTCAATCACGGCTGGTCCCCTTAACGAGATATTCGGTGCACAAGGGGAGGTCAAAGACGGCATGGTGAAATTCACAATCGGTCGCCGAGCAAAGATGCACGGTGTTACGATCGAGAAGGACATGGGTGTGAAATGGGCGGCGTTCGCCGGGCACCGACGACAACGCCATTGTCGATGGAGATTTCTCCGTGACCGAGGACGAATTGCAGCCGGTTTTAAAAGCGCTGCTCGAGGGCAAGATCGACCATCGTCGGTGGTCGGACCGTTTATATCTCAAAAGAGGGAGCAAAGATCACCTCCCGAGCGGTCTTTCAAAATCCCACCGTTGCGCAATAGCGGGGGGATTCGCTGCGGCGGATACGTTGCTGTCATGAATGAAAGCGATATTGGACTGAACAGATACCTGCGCGAGATCGGGCGAATTCCTCTTTTGACGCCGCAACAGGAGGTCGAGCTCGCAGCGAAAGTCAAGAAGGGAGATGCCAAAGCGCGCGAGCAGATGATCAACGCGAATCTGCGGCTCGTTGTAACGATTGCGCACGATTACGCCAATCTCGGTCTGCCGCTGCTGGACCTAATCTCTGAGGGAAACATCGGATTGACGAAGGCGGTGGAGCGGTTCGATCCGAACAAAGGGGCGAAGCTGAGCACATATGCGATGTGGTGGATCAAACAATCCATTAAGCGGGCTCTGGCCAATCAGAGCAAGACGATCCGACTACCGGTGCATCTCGTCGATAAAATCGCAAAGGTGCGCCGCGTCTCGCTGCAGATGAGCGACGAACTCGGCCGCGAACCGACCGACGATGAACTTGGCGAAGAACTTGGCATCGCCGGAGGAAAAGTTGGACGATTAAAAAGTCTCGGTATCCGCCCGGCATCGCTCGACGCCCCAATTGGGGACGATGATTCGACGGAGTTTAGCGAAGTGATCGGGGACGAGGACGCGCAAACTCCGTTCGAATTGCTGCGGGACCAGAACTTGCGCAACGAAATGGGTGGCCTCCTCGAAGTCCTCGATAATCGGGAAAAGAAAATCATCTCTAAGCGTTTCGGTCTTGACGGTGGAAAGCCGAAAACTCTGGAAGACGTCAGTAAAGATTTCGGCGTTACGAGGGAGCGTATTCGGCAATTGCAGAACATTGCGCTGGCCAAGCTGCGCCGCGCTCTCAGCAAGAGAGAGGATCCGTTGGACGCAGCGGTGGAGCTCAACTAACGAATCTGTACGGCTCCGGGCGAGGATATTATGATGCGATTGATTTAGCTGTCGGCTACGATGTTCCCTCCCCGAGCCCCTCAAAAGTGGCAAGCGCAGTTCTCTCAGTCGCAGCAGAAGAAAATCCCACGAGTGCGGACTGGCCGCCATAGGATTCCGGCTGAAAGGTGAATTATGAAAATATTAAATCACGTTTCAGGTAAACTAATCATGGTTGCCATGGCATGCAGCCTTGCTGCAAGCACACCCATTCAGGCGAGAGTGGCCAGATCGAACTCTGCCTCGGCCCGTTCCGAGGATGACGCTCGTTTGGTTGTGACCAGGGCAGCCAATTTTGGTGCTTCCATGCCTCATCTTGTTTGTCGACGGTGTCCGGTTGCGGATTTGGGGCTTGGTCAGAGTTACGATGCGGTGTTGCCCCGGGCAGCATGTCTTGTCGGTAAGCACGACTCCACAGATCTATCGGCGTATACCGCCGACTCAACGACGCGTTAACCTGGAACCCGGCGAGACCTACGCATTTACCGGGTTTTGGAAGAACTCTTACAGGGCTTACCTCTATAGGAACGGCAGCACCAAGAGAATCATCACACCGAGCAGCCCAGGTGGCTCCGATTGAAGTAACACTGTAATTGCTACCCCGCGCGAGAAGGTAGCGTCTGTCCGCCGTCCGTGGTGCGTTATGAAACAACACTTTTGACGCATATCGCGACGACGGAAAGCGTTTCATCGCGCGGGCGGATGAAAAGCTGACTGCGTTTGTGGAACTTGAATCGGCGACTCGCGGGTCAAGTGAGGCCCTACATCATAATCAGCCGGCTGGTCCACAGTTGGAGCCGTCGCATCTACCATTTCAAAGGGCGAATCGCCCGACGCGCCATTCGCCGGCATGGGTAGTGACAATAAAGGCAACCGAATTGCATTTGGCACACCCACAACCGACTACGATTTATGTAGGAGAATACTTCGCGGGACGCACTGCGCAACGGATGCATTCACTCACATATGACTGACATTATTTCAGGGGCAGGCTGCTCCTCAAAATCAGATTCACGATTTTCATCCTCAATTGGCTTCGGGCCTGTATTGGGTCGTTCCAATTCTAAAGGGGCCTTGTCATTAGTCCTGACAGGCAGACTGCTACGCTCGAGATGGAGAATGTTGCAGTTGTTGATCAACCGAAGTGGCCGCCCTTGATGCCCTGGGCACACCAGCCATTATGAGTTTCAGGATGATATGGAAGGCGGCGGATGAAAAAATCGTTTATGATGATCCACAGAAGCAGTTCCGGGTGGAAGGCTATCGCGCGACAGCGCAGCGAGCGCAAGTTAAGTGCCATCAATAGACTTCTCGTGGAAATCCGATCCTTTATCGACGTCGGAGGCCCATTTTGCGATCATCGGGATGAAGTGAATGGCCGATACTACACTCCAGTGAGCTAGTTTGTTATTGGCTGTGACGGCCAGCCGCAGGTTTGTCGCTGTAAGCAAAGCGGCTAGATTCGTTGTCGACTGTGCGGGATGCTTCAGCGCCCGGCGAGTTGTGCAAGTGGAACCCTAACGATGACATCGTGGCTCACATGCTTCCGTAGCAGCTGGTTGCTACCGGCTGTCCTGAGCAGGACGGCAGGCGCAGTCGATGTTATCGGCTTTCTTGCTCTTGACGGGTTGTTCACGCCCATCACCGGGAACGTGGTAATCGTGGCCGCGCATTACGTAACCGGTGGTTTTAGTCAGATCGGCCCGCTCCGGCGGTCCCGGTCTTCATGGCAGTGCTAGGCCTGGTGACGCTGGCGTCCGCGCGATCGTGCGCGGACCGGGATGTCCCCGCTGCGACCGTTGATGCTCCTGCAAACTGCACTCCTCATCGGGTTTCTGGGACTGGGTGTCGGTTATGGCCGCTTCCCCGATGCCAACAGTTCGATGGCTGTGCTCGCGGGCATGCTCGAGTCGCCGCCTTGGCGACCCAGAATGTGCTGGTGAAGCTCGTCCTCAAGGGCGTGCCGTCTACCGCGGTAATGACAACGAACATCACTCAACTGACTGTCGACCCGGCGATACTCGTCCGTAGCAAGGAAACCCGACCAGCTCGCCCAGGCCGGACGCCGGGCACGCATGACATTCTCCTGCGTAATTGGGGTCGTCGTCGGCTGTGACGCTGGGGCCACCTTGGAAGTTAAGTTTGGCCTCTGGGCGCTGGTGCTACCAGTCGCTCTCGCTCTGTTCGCCATCCCACTGGGCGAAACCAAGGGCTGATAGCTCTTCCGAATGAGGGAGCGTAGATTACTTCTCAAGTGCTGTCTAAAAATCTCACGCCCAGACGATAGCTATGGGCTAACCAATGGCTGTATGGTGGAGCCATGGCTAGGCCACGGTTTAATGACGGCTCCAGGCGGCGCGCGATGTCGCATTCTGCGACCGGGCGGTATTCCCAATGGATTCGGATGTCTGAACTCAGCTACCCGTCTGTTTCAGCAAGCTCAGGACAAAGAGAATTTTCGCGATCGTCTCGCCACCTATCCCAACTTCAGTTAATGGTAAAACGATACGACGCATTGTGATTTTCGACAATCATCCCGATAGCCTGCGCCTGGTCTTAGACTCCGGCGTAAATGTAGAGAGCGATGGCGCTGTCTCGCGCCGGGAAAGGCGAACATCCATTATTTGTGGGTTGATTTTGATCGCAATGCTTGTAGCAGCCCTGCTTTGGGCATTGTGTTGGTAGCAGGACGCTGCGGTTCGAATGTTTATGGAATCCTTTCGCCGAAAGGTGCATTTTTCTCGCAAATTGTTTGCGAGGCAAGGAATATAAGAAAATGGACAGCGAATCCGAGCACTCAGCCGGTCGCAACCAGCCGAGCGCGGCGATGGCCTTGGGACCTCAACTCATTGGCATCCCATCAGCAGACGCAGCTCAGAAAACCGCACCCATTAGCGCAGAAAATGCCGTAGACGTTCACTCGAAAGTTAACGGGAAGGAGTATGCGCTTACGCTAGATCAGCGCACCACTCTCCTTGATTTGCCCGCGCGAGCATCTGCATCCGACGGGTTCGGCTTGGTGGTGGGCTTGTGCTGGCAGGTGCCATCGTCCTGGCCTTCAAATAATGAAAGCTGCTGGATGCAAATCAGATGAGAGCAACCAATTTTCTCAGCTTGAAGTTTGGGGAACGTCGTGCCGAACCCTACCTCAAACTTTGGCGCTTTCGTCTGGGCTGCACATAAGACACCTGCAGCTATGAGCGCGGATACAGCATAAAACCGGATGTTCAATGGCTGCGCGGATCGATAAGTGTTAGGCCGGTCTCAGGATCATACTTTTTCTCCAGCGCAACCGGATCCACGGTGACAAAAACCTCGAGGGTCGGGGACACAACCGCCTCAATGACGTGCCCGCCGCTGGTCCTGCCGTCACGATGTCCTACCGCCACATGCGTGTGGAGCGCAGGCTTGCCTTGATACAGCGCGAAGTCCCCAATCATCGACAGGACCTCGACCTGCTCGTTGATCGGGATCTTCCGGTACATTTTCTTTTGCAGATCAAACCACGCCAGGGTCGCTCTGCTCAGCGCTCCAATGGCAGTAAAGTGACCACTCGTCACGTGATACTTTTCGGCGAACTCCATTAGACCGGAGAATGCCTCGTCGCCTTTGGAGAAAATCACCGCGTACTCCTTAGTATCGCCGTCCCGGATCAACTGCACTTTCATTCTTGGAGCTCTGCCGAGCTCGATGGGCGCTGACGGCGATATGTAGTCAGACAGCTCCTGTGCAGATGCAGACTTTCGTGTCATGGTGTAAGCCTCCGATGCGTTTTGGACGGCTGGTTTGGTTCGAACAGGCCCATCACTGACTTTGACGCCGTTCTTCCAAACAGCTCGGATAGTTTGAGTGTTGTTGATGTCGTGTGATGGATCTTTTTCCAGCACAATAAAATTAGCCTTCTTGCCCGGCTCCAGTGTGCCGTGTTGATCTGAAACGCGAAGCAATTCCGCTCCGTTCTTTGTCGCCACCCTGATCGCCTGCAAAGGCGTGAGCCCGGCCTGCACCATCAGCTCAAGTTCAACATGTTCGGCGAAACCTTGCACACGGATAGGAGTCGCGCCTGAATCGGTTCCCAGCGCCACGAGAATACCGGCGTCGTAAATCTTCTTCAGATTTCGCCTCGCAATTGGAAGCGCTTCCTCTTCCATCTTAGCTGCTTTGCTCTCGCGCGTTTTTGCTTTGTAATCGGGGCTGGTAATCATCTCGAATACGCCGGGGTCCAGTGCCGCGCGGAAGAACGGCTCGTTGACCCAGGCAGGCGAATCGGCATAGGCGAAGGCGAAATCGTCTAGGGACAAGGTGGGGATGTAAGCCGTGTTATGCTTCTTCATATCGGCGAGCAACGCGTCATCCACGTCACCGTCGCGAATGCTATGCGCGAGAACATCGACGCCATCGGCGACCAGCCCGCGCGCATCCTTCAGATGATATAAGTGTGCGGCGACTCGCAACCCGTGCTTATGAGCTTCGTCGATGATCGCCCCGTAAACTTCCGGCGCGATCAACTTCGGGTATTGGCCATAGAAATCGTCCAGCCATAACTTGTAGAAATCAGGTTTCATCGGCGCCTGAGCCGCGACCTCCTTTCGCGCTTCATCCGCAGTGTCGGGTCTCAGGATATTAGTGAAACCCATCGCCGCGGGCGGTGCGCCGTCCTTGGCGCCGAAGCCGTTGCCGGCGGAGTAAACGTCTGCTCCCGGCCACTTACCACTTCGAGAGGCTTCGCGGATTTCGGCGAACTTCGGCCCATCAGTGCCCATCGATAACACCGCACCGATTCCGTAATCCTGATAACGGAGAAGTTGATGACGAAAGTTATCCTCTGTTTGATTTGAAACGCCAGAGGCAGTGCCTTTCACCATTCCGAGATGCCCGTGCGTGTTGATCATCAACGGCATGATGGTCTGGCCGTGCATATCGATACTTTTGGCATCGTTAGGTTTGCCTGCTTCGCCGCTGCCAATAGACCGAATGCGGTCGCCTTCGATAACTATTGTTCTGTTGGGCTGCGCCGGCGCACCGGTGCCATCTATCACGTTTACATTCTTTAGCACGGTGATTTGCTCCGCGTTGAGAGTCCGGGAAAAGGCCAGCATTACGAGAGCGGCCAGTGCTCCAACGATCATGGACAGCACTTTCGTCTCCACGAGCAAACTGTAACACTTCACTCGCGCACCGGCGACAGTTCGTTTGGCAGATTTGCAAATGTGATGGTTCATCTTTACGTCGCGGATGCTACTTGATGGAGGTCAAAGCATCCGACTGTTGACATTGAGCCCAGTTGGTAGTTCTCTGAAAAGAGGGAGCCGCAATCAGTTTATATTGGTGGGAAAAAATCCCACGGATGCGCAATAGCGGCAACCCGGGGGCGGCGGAGAAAGGCGACTTAAGTTACCTGCACAATGCCGAGTCACGATCTTGCGTTAAAGGTATACTCAAGTAGACCCTGAGATCTCTGCGCTCGAAAGCTCGAGAAAAAAGCAAATCAAATCAACAAAGGATTCAAAATGAATGTCGCTGTTTTAGGTTTGGGAATCATCGGAAGCGCGTGGGCGAAAAACCTGATCGCCGACGGTCATACGGTGCGGTGCTGGAACCGGACTCCAAAGAATTTTCCAAACTTCACCGCATCTATCCAGCAGGCTGTGAATCAGGCGGAGATCATCTTCATCATCGTGTATGACCCGCCGGCTGTGCAGTCCGTCTTCAATCAGATCCAATCCGAACTAGGCCCGGGACAATTGGTGATCCAGTCGAGCACGATCTCGGCAAAATGGACGCGGCTCTTTGCCGAGGAGGTCCAGAAAACGGGCGCGTGGTTTCTGGAGGCGCCATTTACGGGCAGCAAAGTCGCAGCGGAACAGCGCCAGACTATTTATTATTTGGGCGGCTCCCCTGAGATAGTCGAAAAGGCGCGCCCCATTCTCGAACCCATCTCGAGCGCCATCATGCACATCGGTCCGCTGGGTTCGGCCTCCACGCTGAAGCTCGCCATGAACCTCAACATCGCCGGAATTGCTCAAACCCTGTGCGAAAGTCTCGCATTGTGCCGGAGGGCTGGGATCCCGGACGACATCTATTTCGGCGCATTGGTGCCCAATGTCGCGCATTCCGGTGTCTCTGATCTCAAGGGACCCAAATTGCGCCAGCACGATTACAGCGCACAGTTTTCCCTCAAGAACATGGCGAAAGATCTCCGCTTGGCATTGGAAACCGCCGCGGAACTCTCGCTGACACTTCAACAAACCGGGCATCTCAAAAACATCTACGATCAAGGAATAGCCGTTGGCTGGTCGGATGATGATTTCATCGGACTCATGCGACTCCTGGACAAAAAAGCATGAAACCCGCTTATGCTGAAGGCTGCCGCGCCGAAGCTCGGCTTCGTGGCATCACTGGCTTGAGGCGGACTTGTGCTGACAGGAGCGGTCAACCTGGCCTTCAAATAATGAACGCTGCTGGATGCAAATGAGATGAGAGAAACCAGTTTCCGCTTGAAATTTGGAAATCTCGGCCTGGTTCATCAATTCGCATCGACGGTTGCACCTGGTTCGCTGCAGGGGAAACGCCTTCGCCTTGATCAAAGCGCTCGAAAGCGGGCGTCGAGCTGAAAGGAAGTTGACATTTAGGCCCTTTAGGGTTCTCTGAAAAGAGGAGCCGCAATCAGTTTATATTGGTGGGAAAAATCCCACGGATGCGCAATAGCGGTTTTGTGGTCGTGGAGCGAAAGTTGAGCCATGAAGGCGAGCTGTGTCCATAGCCAGACCGGAGGCACGTTATGTGGATTGTTCGCTAGCTCTCCGTCGCCCCTACACGTTTGTCGTGGCGGCTCTGCTGCTGCTCTTGATGACGCCTTTGTCATAACCAAGACGCCAACTGATATTTTTCCGCTATCAATATCCCGGTGGTCAGTGTGATTTGGAGTTACACCGGTCTGCCGGCCGATCAGATCGCACAACGAATTGTTTACAGCGAGGAGCGAGCCTCACGACCACGGTCGACAATATCGACACATTGAATCGACCTCCTATGACAGCTTTGGCGTAATCAAAGTTTTTTCAGCCGGGCACGAACCCTCGACCGCGGTGGCCCAATTGACCGCCGTTTCCCAAACCATTTTGAGACAGCTGCCACCAGGAACCACTCCGCCACTGATCATCCAATACAGCGCGTCCACCGTTTCATTCTGCAGTTCGGAATTCAGCAGCGCCAAGCTGTCCGAGCAGCAGGTTTTGATATCGCCCTAAATCAGATTCGTGTCGGCTCATCAGCGTGCCGGCGTGAGCATTCCATATCCATATGGCGGAAAGCAAAGGGTGGTTTCGGTCGATCTCGATCTGAAAGCGTTGGAGGCAAACAACCTTGTCGAATCAGATGTCGTCACTGCCATTAGCAATGGCTCTTTAACCTATCCGAGTGGCACGGCCAAGATCGGCGGGAAAGAAGTGCCGATTGATCTAAACGTTAACCCGCCGCGAATCGATCTGTTGAACAACCTGCCGATAAAAAGTGTCGGCGGGACCGTGATTCACATCAGCGATGTGGCGCAAGTGCGTGATGGTTATTTCCCGCAGGAAAATATCGTTCGCCAGGATGGTGTCCGCAGCACGCTGCTCAGTATTTTCAAAAATGGCAGCGCGTCCACCCTTTCCGTCGCGGCGGGAGTGAAGGCGGCCATGGCCAACATTCTCAAGACCGTGACCAGCGATATCCAGGTAAAACAATTCGCCGATCAATCCGTGTTCGTAAAGGCGGCGGTCAGCGGGGTTGTTAGGGAAGGTGTCATCGCAGCGGCTTTGACCGCGCTGATGATCTTGCTCTTTCTCGGTTCATGGAGAAGCACACTCATCATTGCAGTGTCCATTCCGCTTTCAGTGTTGTCGTCTCTGGCAATCCTGAGTGTGCTCGGTCAGACGATCAACATCATGACCCTTGGCGGTCTGGCCCTCGCGGTTGGCATCCTGGTGGATGATGCCACTGTGACAATCGAAAACGTCGAGCGTCATCTGGCATCAGGTGAAAAACTTGAAGATGGAATTCTGAAAGGCGCCGGAGAAATCGCGTTGCCGGCAATGGTTTCGACTTTTTGCATCTGCATCGTCTTCGTGCCGATGTTTTCCCTGTCGGGGGTGGCGCGCTATCTTTTCGTCCCGCTGGCTGAGGCGGTCATGTTCGCCGTCATCTCCTCCTACGTGCTTTCGCGCACGCTAGTGCCAACGATGATTATGTGGTTCGAGCGGCGCCGGAACGAACGAGTCGCCGGAACGCACGTCCCGTTTTGGGTCCGGCCGTTGGTGGCTTTGCAGCAGAATTTTGAAAAGGCGTTCAACCGCCTTAGGGGAACTTATGCAAACTTGCTAGGGCGAATCCTGGAACACAGAGCGGCTTTCGCCGTTGGATTCTTGTCCTTTTGCGTTGCGTCATGGCTGCTCGTTCCTTTCCTAGGCCAGAATTTCTTTCCCTCGGTGGATGCCGGGACGTTTCGATTGCACGTGCGCGCCCCTACCGGCACGCGAATCGAGCAAACCGCCAAGCTGGTTGACGAAGTAGAAGCGGCCATTCGTCGTCAAATTCCCGCGAACGAGATTGAGGGTATCCTCGATAACATTGGACTTCCGGTTTCGGGCATCAACCTGAGTTACAACGACAGCGGAATTTCAGGGCCCGCTGACGCCGACATTCTGGTTTCACTGAAACCCAATCATAAGCCGACAGCGAATTACGTTCGCAACCTGCGTCTGAGTCTCAACCGCGAGTTTCCCGGGACAACCTTTTACTTCCTGCCGGCCGATATCGTCAGCCAAACACTTAACTTCGGACTTCCAGCGCCGCTGGACATTCAAGTGGTCGGACGAAATGAAACCGTCGACCAGCAGGTGGCCAATTCCATAGCACAAAAAATCCGCCAAGTCCGCGGGGCCGTTGATGTGAGGGTTCAACAGCCTAACGACTTGAAGCGATTTGAGTTCAACATCGATCGAACAAAGGCGATGGAGCTTGGGCTAAGCGAGAGAGATGTGGCCGGTTCAGTCCTGCTCGCGTTGAGTGGCAGCAGCCAGGTGACGCCGACCTACTGGCTTGATTACACTACTGGCGTTCAATATCTCGTTAATGTCAGGGTCCCGGAACGTCAGACGACTACGCTCTCCGAGCTAAAGTCGATGCCACTTAGTGCCTCTAAACCTGGAACTGGCAATGGTCAGATTCTCGATAATGTAACTGACGTAACACGGGTCACGAGCCAACCCATCTACACGCACTATAACGTTATCCCGGTAGTCGATGTTTACGGCGGAGTTGGAGGCAGAGATCTCGGCGGAGTGCTAAGTGACATTAGGCCTATCGTTGCGCAAGCCCAGAAGACCGCGCCGCAAGGCGTCAGCATTGTTCTGCGCGGACAAGCATCGACGATGAGTTCCAGCTTTCTCGGATTGGGCATCGGAATGTTAGTGGCGATTGCGCTGATCTATTTACTGCTCGTTGTAAATTTCCAAAGCTGGCTCGACCCATTCATTATTTTAACGGCATTGACCGGTGCGCTGGCGGGCGTGATTTGGGGGCTGCATGTTACGAGCACCACGCTGAGCGTGCCCGCAATGATGGGCGCGATCATGTGCCTCGGCGTCGCCACTGCTAATTCTGTTCTGGTCGTCACTTTTGCGCGCACTCACCTTCAGGAAGGAATGGATTCGGTGAAAGCAGCGTGGGAAGCCGGAACAGGCCGCTTGCGCCCAGTGATCATGACAGCGACAGCGATGATCATCGGAATGTTACCAATGGCGCTTGGTCTTGGTGAAGGTGGCGAGCAGAACGCGCCGCTAGGGCGCGCGGTCATTGGCGGTCTCATGCTCGCAACCGTGGCGACGCTACTTTTTGTGCCTGTGGTATTCAGCCTGTTGCACCGCCAAGCAGCCGGCACTACCAAGGCAGAACCGAAAGAAAATGTTCCATCAACGGTCCTTGAGGAGGCCGTTTCCGCAACCTAAACACATCCCTTGATATATGAACACGACTACTCCTACCAACAGCGTTGACTCCGACGAACATAAGGGAGACCCGACCCGGGCTCACCGAAGGCATCGCTTTATCCTCACGTCGGGCGGAGCATTGTTTCTGATCGCATTGGTCGCTGGCTTTGTTCCGCAGTTCCGGCAGCGGCAAACAGCTGCGGCTGATACCAAGGAGTTGGCGATTCCTACCGTGGCAGTGGTTTCACCGACCGTTACCACGCCTCACAGTGGGCTTAACTTGCCGGCTGAAGTCAAACCGTGGCAGGAAGCATCTATCTTTGCACGGGTCAACGGATACTTAAAAGACTGGCTCGTGGACATCGGCGCGCACGTCCAGAAAGACCAGTTGCTCGCCGACATCGACACACCTGACCTCGATCAGCAGCTCGCACAAGCCCGCTCGCAGGCTGTGCTAGCGAAAAGAAATTTGGAACAGGCCAAAAGCACGAACACGAAATGGCAGGAGTTATACAAAGAAGGGGTCGTCTCCCAACTTGATGCCGAGAACACCGCCACCTCTCAGAGCACGAACAAGGCCAATACCGAAGCGTTTGCCGCCAATCTTCGTTTCCTCGAACAGGAAGTCGCCTTTAAACGTGTGACCGCACCCTTCGCTGGTATCATCACGGTCCGTAACGTGAACGTTGGCGACCTGATTACCGCGAACAATACGAGCTTCGAGATGTTTCACATTCAACAAACAGATCCTCTGCGCGTTTATTTTCGTATCCCGCAGGAGGACGCAGCGAACATCGCGGTGGGACAAACCTTCAACGTTCAGGTCGGCGCGGAAAGCGCAAAAACGTATCCCGGAAAAGTGATTTCCACGTCGGGAGCCGTCTCCCCCGATTCCCGAACGATGCTTGTCGAGTTACAGGTGGAAAACGCGAAGAACGAGATTCTGCCTGGCAGCTACGCCACCGTCCGTGTGCCAGAGGTTGCTTTAGGAAAGCTGGTTACTTTACCTGATAACACACTCATATTTCGCAGCAAAAGTGTGAAAGTTGGCATCGTGGACGCCAAGGGTGTTGTGCAGCTTCGTGACATCAAGGTAGGGCGTGACTTCGGCGTTCAGTCAGAAATCCTGAGCGGCGTCTCTGAATCTGACAAAGTAATCGTCAACCCCTCGGACTCCCTTACAACCGGAACAACCGTCCGCCTCGCCACGACCACTCCTACAGCTTCGCCCAGTCCTGAAGCGCCAAAAAAATAACGTGCTGCTTTATTAGGTCCTTAACCGGGAGGTCTATGGCGAAGAATTTCAAAGACCTGTCTGAACAGCAAATTCTCGCGCTCGCAATTTCGTTGGAGGCAACCGATGCCCGCATTTACGCAGACTTCGCTGCGGGATTGAAAGCCGATTACCCGGCAACCGCCAAAATCTTTGAGGAAATGGAGGCGGAAGAGGATGAGCATCGCGGCAAACTGATCGAGGAGTATCGTCGTCGCTTTGGAGAACACATTCCTTTGATCCGTCGCGAAGACGTGAAGGGGTTCGTGCATCGAAAACCGGTGTGGATGATCCGGCCGCTGGGAATCAAAACGGTTCGGCGCCAGGCAGAGATCATGGAGACGGAGACCCGGCGTTTCTACGAGCGCGCTGCTAATAAAGTCGGCGACGCGTCAACGCGGCAGCTACTGGGAGCCTTGGCGGAGGCGGAGCGAAAGCACATGACTTTAGCCGAGAATCTTCAACAGAAATACCTAACTCCGGAAGTTGAGACTCAAGAAGAGAAAGCCCATCGCCGATTGTTCGTTTTGCAAATCGTGCAGCCCGGGCTGGCTGGACTAATGGATGGTTCGGTCTCAACCCTTGCTCCGGTTTTTGCGGCAGCGTTCGCGACCCACAGCAGCCACGCCGCATTTGTGGTCGGCCTCGCTGCCAGCGTTGGAGCAGGAATTTCAATGGCGTTCGCTGAAGCGGCTTCTGATGACGGCAGCCTGACCGGACGCGGCAAACCTTTGCTGCGTGGAATCGTCTGCGGATTAATGACCACGGCAGGAGGAATCGGCCACACGTTGCCATATTTAATTCCAGAATTTCGAACTGCGACGGCCATTGCCGTTGTGGTCGTGGCAATTGAACTCTTGCTCATTAGCTGGATCCGAAAGCGGTATATGGATACGCCATTTCTCCGCGCAGCCTTTCAAGTAATCGTCGGAGGAGTCTTGGTCTTTCTAGTTGGGATCTGGATCGGAAGCTCTTGAACGTATCAATGGGAACAAACAATCGTGTTCAATCCCGTTTACCGACGACATTGTTCGCATCGTCGCGATCCCGCTGCTTCACGCGGGGTGCGCCGTGAGCGATTGATCGAGTTTTTCGTAATCCGCAGCAGTGTCGATGTCGATCTCTCCGCTGGGAAAATCAAAAGATGCGACATCGTGTGGCCGCGCGAGAATGATTCCTTTGGCTCCGCTATCTCCTTTGAGTCGCAACAGATCGGGAAAACAAGATCGATCAAAGAGAGCGGGAATCCCGAGAGTCTCGGCGTAGGCGGACGCGATGATCGCCTTGTCACTTGTTAGTCGCAATTGGATCATCTGCGTGAGCACGGCCGCAGTTACGAACGGTTGATCGCACGTGAGCAGAAGCGCGGCATCAATATCGGGAGCGAGATTCATCACATGGCGGATACCGACAACGATTGAGGATCCCAAACCGCTTTGCCAATCTGGGTTCATCGCAATCGTAACCCTAAATCGCGTCAGCTCCGAGGTGACTTGTGCTGAATCTTCGCCGGTAACGACCACGACTGGCGCGCAGTCGGATTCGATCGCCGCTCTCACAATGCGCCTAATGAATGTTTCGCCCTGAAAGAGCGCGAACTGCTTTGGTTTTCCGAAGCGAGTCGAACCTCCAGCAGCAAGGACGACGGTGCCCACTCTCATCAAATCACTACGCCGCCTCGCCGCTTGCAGCTGTTGCGATTGTATGAGGGTCACTCCTGCGTTCACACAGGAAACCGCCCGTCCGATTGGACAATACCGCCGCCACTTCGGAAATAATTGCGAGCGCGATTTCCTCCGGCGCTTCGCTGCCGATGTCGAGTCCAGCCGGCGCGTACAGGTTTCTAATGCCGGCTTCAAAATCGACGGATCGATATTCGCTGAGCCGTGCCAGTAACTCCGCGTGACGCTTTCTTGGGCCGAGTAATCCGACGTATCGAAGTTGCAGTGGGAAAAGTCGATCGAGTGCCAGAAGATCGCGGCCGAAATTGTGATTCATAACGAGCGCGGCGGTCTGCTCGTCAGATTGAAAATCCTCGCCGAGCTCGGAAGGATGCCCGAAATGCTCAACCACCCATCCGAGATTTCCCGCAAGCTGAATGAGCGGTTCGATCTCTGGCCCGGTACCGAAAAGTAAGAGGCGAATGGGAAGTGGCAGCGTCTCGACGAAAACGCCGCACCGTTCGGGGAGAAGAACGTCAGCAGACACCAACTCGGAGCCGAGCGGTGCGCCTTCAAAACACGTGCGAACTCGGCAAACGTCTCGCTGCGCGAGCAAACCGCCAATCTTTGTGATTAAATTGCCAGTCTCTCGTGCCGCCGGCAGTGGCTCGATGAGTATCTTCAAGCGACCATCACATCCGTAAAGGCGTCGTGTATCAAACGAAAGCAGGATCGGTGAACCATTGACGATGACTTCTTGTCCGTAGCGGCCGATTTCCTCTTCCAAACATCCGCCGCTCAGAACGCCTAAAATTCTGCCGTCCGGTTCCACCAAAAGGCGAGCGCCCGGTTTTCGATAAGTAGAACCTTCCGTTTGAACCAACGTCGCAAGAGCCCACGGCTGCGAAGGATTTTCTGCGACGCAATTGATGATCTGCTGTAGTGCTTTCATTCGTTAGGCCAAAATTGAAGACGTCAGCAGGTCTTCGATTTTTATCGGCAATGCACGCACGCGCACGCCTGTGGCGTGATAGGTCGCCGCCGTAATGGCAGCGGCGACTCCGGCCAAACCGATTTCTCCGATTCCGCGAGCGCCAACTGGATTGATCACCTTGTCAGGATAACCGAGGAAATGCACGTCAATGGACGGGGCATCTGCATTCACTGCCACGATGTAATCGGCGAGGTTACTGTTGATCGGCGCACCATTTTGCGGGTCGTAAGTTGTGTGTTCCAACAGCGCCATGCCAATGCCCATCACGACTGCGCCTTCGATTTGATTGCGTCCAGCCAGCGGATTGATAATTCTGCCGGCATCAATCACCGTCACAACACGATTGACCCGCAGTCGCGCAATCTCCGGCTGCCAGGTGACCTCAACGAAGTGACAGCCGAATGAATGCGTCGAGAACTTCGGTTTTTTTTTCTCGAACGTCGCTTTCGATTCTCCGCTGCCGGTGACGAAGCGCACGTTCGCACGGCGAAGAATATCCGCGAACGGGATGCCACCGGCAGGACCATTCGCCTTTACAAAGACGCGACCGGATTCGAATGCCAGATCGTCGGGTTCGTTCTTCTCAAATGGTGATCCTGCTGTCGTCGTCGCGAGGGTCATCAGTGACTTGGCCGCATTATCCGCAGCATCAAAGACCGCCGGAACTACCGAGCCAGTTGCCATCGAACCGCCCGAGACCGGTCCTTCGGGAAGCGAGGTATCGCCAAGCACCACTTCAACCTTGTCGACCGGCACACCGGTTTTGTCCGCGGTAAGCTGTGCGAGAATTGTGTACGTGCCGGTACCGATGTCCTGTGTACCGCATGCCACGCGGGCTGTGCCGTCGTCACGGAGCTCCACATTGGCCGCAGCGGCAAACCGTGCAGCTACCCACGCCGCCCCAGCCATTCCCCAACCAAGCGTCAATCCATCGCGTTTCATCGAGCCAACCTCCGGATTGCGCTGCGACCAGCCGAACTTTTCCGCGCCGACTTGGAGACACTCAAGATAATGCCGCGATGAAAACGGAATTTTTAACCCTTCATCGATCTTCGGTTCGTTAAGAACGCGGAGCTGAACGGGATCGATCTTGAGTTGATCGGCGAGCTCGTTCATCGCTGACTCGGTCGCATAGAGACCGGGCACTGCGCCGGGTCCGCGCATGTCGGATGGTGAGCCGATGTTGCGTTTGGCGCGTCCGAAATGCACTCGAAGATTGGGCACACTGTACTGGAACGATGTCGCTTCACCGCAATTCTCGTGATAGTCGTCGAGCATCGACCTTTCATAGGCGTAATCCTGCTGGAGCGAGACGAGTTTGCCTTCGGGTGTGGCGCCCAGCCGCACACGCTGCTGCGTGTGTGCGCGATGACCGACCGACTGAAACATCATCTTGCGGCTGAGCACGAGCTTTACCGGCTTACCAAGCTTCCGCGCCGCCGCGGCTGCGAGCGGGCAATGCGTCCATGGCCACAGTTTGCTGCCGAAACCCGAGCCAACAAATTTCGTGATAACGCGCACGTTCTCTTGCGGCAAACCGAACATTTGCGCGAGCACGCTCCGCATATTGAAGATCGCCTGCGACTCCTCATAAATCGTCAACTTCGCGCCATCCCACATCGCCGTGGTGCCCTGTAGCTCGATGGGGTTGTGCGTCTCGGACGGCGTGGCATAAGTCTGGTCCAGCTTGACCGGCGCACTTGCAAAAGCAGCTTCCGCGTCGCCGCGCTCGCTTTGCAAGCGCTTCTCCGTTCCATACGTGGTGGCAACAACTGGCGGGTCGTCGTCAGCTTTGAGCTGGCTCTCGACGTTCGGCTTGTTTTTGTCGTAGGTGACGCGAACCGCATCGGCAGCGGCTTTGGCAGCCTCGAAAGTGTCCGCCACAGCGAGCGCGACGTATTGCCCATAATAGCGAATCACATCGTCCACCAATGGCGGGCGCCGCTCTATACAGATGCCTTCCATTCCCTCTCCCAGGCTCGATCGGAAGATCTTTCCAATGTTTGCGCGATGAAGAATAGCGCGGACTCCCGGCATCTTTTCAGCCGCCGTCGTGTCCAGCTGCCGGATCCTGCCGTTGGCGATCGTTGCCTCGACCGGCACCGCATACAGCAATCCGGGAAAGTGGAAGTCGGAGGCGTAGTGCGCGGTGCCGCTGACCTTCAACGGGCCATCGATGCGCGGAGTATCGCGACCGATCGGTGACGCCATTGGAATTTCTTCTGTGGTTGGCATGGTCGTTTACTCGTTAGGCTTTTTCTGCGACACGCTTTGTTATCCGCGACAACGCTTTCATCGTTAGGCCAAAATCGAAGATGGGAGGAGGTCCTCGATTCTGATTGGTAGTTCACGCACGCGCACGCCTGTGGCGTGATAGGTAGCAGCTGTGATCGCAGCCGCGACACCGGCCAGGCCGATTTCTCCAATTCCGCGAGCGCCCAGCGGGTTCACGTCTGTGTCGGGATAATCGAGGAAATGCACATCGAACTGCGGGACATCGGCGTTCACCGCCATGAGGTAGTCAGCGAGGTTTGAATTGATCGGCGCGCCGTTCTGCGGGTCGTAAATTGTGTGTTCCAACAGCGCCATGCCAATGCCCATCACAATCGCCCCTTCGATTTGGTTGCGCCCCGCCAGCGGATTAATAATGCGCCCGGCGTCGATGACTGTCACAACCCGATTAACCCGTAGCCGAGCGGTCGCGGGTTGCCAGGTGACTTCGACAAAGTGGCAACCGTACGAATGCAGCGAGACTTTCGGTTTCTTCTCATCGAGTGTCCCTTCGGATTTACCGTTGCCCGTGACCAGGCGCATGTTGGCACGGCGAAGCAAGTCTGCAAACGAGACACCGTTGGCAGGACCGTCAGCCTTAACGAAGACGCGTCCAGTTTCGAAAGCGAGCTCGTCAGGCTTGCGGTTTTCAAATCCGGTCCCGGGTGCGGTGGTGGCAACCTTGAGTAGTGAAGTGATCGCGTTGTCAGCTGCGGTGAAAACAGCGGGAACCATCGACCCCGTTACCAATGATCCGCCTGAGATTGGTCCTGGCGGAAGCGATGTATCCCCCAGCACTACTTCGACTTTGTTAAGCGGCACACCGGCTTTGTCCGCGACCAGCTGCGCGAGGATCGTGTAGGTGCCGGTGCCGATGTCTTGAGTGCCGGACGCAACACGGGCGCTTCCATCATTGCGAAGCTCCACATTCGCCTCGGCAGGAAATCTGCCAGCGATCCAGGCGCAACCGGCCACGCCCCATCCGAGAATCAAACCGTCGCGCTTCATCGATCCCACTTCGGAAGTTCGCTTCGACCAGCCAAACTTCTCCGCGCCAAGCTGCAGGCATTCGAGATAATGCCGAGACGAAAACGGAATTTTTTTTCCCTCATCGATCTTCGGTTCGTTGAGAACGCGGAGCTGAACGGGATCGATTTCGAGCTGATCGGCCAGTTCATTCATTGCCGATTCGGTCGCAAACAGTCCCGGGACAGCGCCGGGACCGCGCATCGCGGTCGGCGAGCCGATATTGCGGCTGGCGAGGCCCCACTTCACTCGAAGGTTCGGCACACTGTAGTGGTAGGGCGTAGCCTCGCCACAGCTTTCGCGATAGCCATCGAGCATCGCGCGGTCGTTGACATACTCGTGCATGAGCGAGACGAGCTTTCCTTCGCCGGTGGCGCCGAGCCGCACGCGTTGCTGAGTGCGAGGGCGATGCCCGGCTGACTGAAACATCATCTTGCGGCTGATCACGAGTTTGACGGGTTTGCCAAGTTGCCGCGCGGCTGCGACCGCGAGCGCACAATGCGTCCATGGCCACAGCTTGCTGCCGAATCCTGAGCCGACGAACTTCGTGATGACGCGCACGTTTTCTTTCGGTAACCCGAACATCTGCGCAAGAACACTTCGAAGGTTGAAAATTCCCTGCGATTCTTCGTAGATCGTCAGCATCGAGCCGTCCCACATCGCGGTCGTTCCCTGTAATTCGATCGGGTTGTGCGTTTCCGCCGGTGTGACGTAAGTCTGGTCAACCTTTACGGGTGCGCTCGTGAAAGCGGTCTCAGGGTCGCCGCGTTCGCTCTGTAACCGCTTTCGCGGACCGCGCGTAGTTTCAACCACGTCAGACTTGTTATCCGGTTGGAGATCCAGATTAACGTTGGGTTTTTGCTCGTTGTAGCTTGCTCGGACCGCATCGGCAGCAGCTCTGGCGTTCTCGAATGTGTCGGCCACCGCCAAAGCAATGTATTGGCCATAGTAGCGAATGACATCATCTTCCAACGGCGGACGACGCTCATCAGTAATCCCTTCGAGCTGCCCTGGTCCGAGCACCGAGCGAAAAATTTTCCCGATGTTTCCGCGATGAAAAATCGCGCGCACGCCCGGCATTTTCTCAGCCTCGCTCGTATCGAGCTTTTGCAGTCTGCCGTTCGCGATTGTCGCTTGGACCGGAACTGCGTACAAGATGCCCGGAAACGGAAAATCCGACGCGTACATCGCCTTTCCAGTGACCTTGAGCGGGCCGTCTATGCGCGGTGTCTGTTGGCCGATGACCGACGACGCCGCGTTTTGTTGTGTGGTCGGCATATTTCGCGGTCTGTCAGGCGGTTTGCGTCACAAGTTTCAGAGCATGCGCGAGACAGCGTTTGGCTAACTCCACTTTGAATCCATTTTGACTTTGAGGCTTTGCATCTCGCAGTGCTGCGGCCGCCGCTTTCTGGAAAACGGCGGGAGTCGCTGACTGACCGGTTAATTCCGCTTCGGCTTCAGGCGAGCGCCAGGGCTTTGTGCCCACGCCGCCAAGCGCAACCCGAGCTCGCGTGATCTTTCCGCCCGCCACCGTCACGACAACAGCAGCGGAGGCGAGTGCGAATTCGAATGAAGTGCGGTCACGCAGTTTCAAATAAAGCGAGCGGCTTCCCGGCGCGGGCGGTGGCAGCGTGACATGAGTGATCAAGTCTCCGGGTTCCAAAACAGTTTCACGCTCGGGCGTGCTTCCGGGTAGCAGATGGAAATCGGCGATCGGCATGCTGCGTTCACCTTTCGTCCCGCGGATGTGAATGGTCGCCTCGAGCGCGGCCATCGCCACATTCATGTCGGACGGATTTGAAGCAATGCAATGTTCGCTCGTGCCAAGAATCGCGAGACCCCGATTTATTCCCGTAATGGCTGCACAACCCGAGCCGGGCTGACGCTTGTTGCAGGGCATTGCCGTATCGCGGAAGTACATGCAGCGAGTCCGCTGCAACAGGTTACCCGCAGTGGTCGCCATGTTTCGAAGCTGGACTGAGGCGCCACTTAACAGTGCTTCGGAGAGGACAGCGTAGTTCTTGCGAACGACGGGATGATAGGCGAGGTCGGAATTGCGGACCACTGCGCCGATGCTCAGGCCGCCGTCGGGCAGCGCTTCAATCTTGTCGAACGGCAGATGAGTTATATCGACCAGCGTCTGCGGCGTCTCCACGTTCAGCTTCATGAAGTCGACCAGGTTTGTTCCGCCGGCGATAAAGCGAATCTCAGCTCCCTGCTGAGCAGTCGTCGCCTTCGCGCCCGCAGCAATCGCTTGTCCGGGATCATCGGCGCGCGAGAGTTCGAACGTTTTCATCCTGCTTTCCCCAGCCTGGCGCTTTGCCGCACGCTCTGAATTGCCGCGACAATGTTTTGATATGCGCCGCAGCGGCAGATGTTGCCGCTCATCAACTCTTTTACGTCGGCATCTTCAGGCCCACACGGCTCCGTCAACAATGCGACCGCCGACATGATTTGCCCGCATGTGCAATACCCACATTGATAGGCGTCGTGAGCAACAAACGCTTCCTGTATCGGATGCAGCTTTCCCGGTTGCCCAACACCTTCAATCGTCGTGATCTCGTCGCCTTGATACATGGCCGCGAGGCACAAACATGAATTCATCCGCCGGCCATTGACATGCACGGTGCACGCCCCGCACTGGCCGTGATCGCATCCCTTCTTCGATCCAGTCAGATGCAAGTGTTCGCGGAGGCAGTCGAGAAGAGTCGTGCGCGGATCGATTCGCACGTCGTATTTCTTTCCGTTCACGCGCAGAGTGACCGGGACTGTATTTTCCAAGTCGGGCGACTGCGCTGGATCGATGTCCGATTGCTCCCCGAGTGTCGAAGCGATTGGCCCTGCTGAAGCGAGCAATCCCACCATGCCCAAGCGGGAGAGAAACGTTCGCCGCGTCGTTCTTCGAAATTCGGAACCGCTGTGCGCCTCCGCTTTCGGGTCTTCGGGAGTCTTGCCTTGATCAGACACGAGCGCCTCCTCGCATATGGTAATTACGATTTTGATCGGCGGTTTGGTCGGAAAAAAATCGCGTTTCAAGTGATTGTTGGAGGAGTTGGTCTTCCGACACCTTCTCCATCGCAGTCCTCGGAGAAATGAACCGCAACGCCGACTAAAGGAGAGAGTGACAGCCATCCGCGCGAGAGATGCGATCGAAGATTTCTTGGCCATCTACGACCCAACAAACGCCGCCGGCTTCCGCGAAGGCACGACTCGATTCAACCCAACTGAATTATCCAGCTTCTATAAAGATAGGAGCGCATGTAAACTGCGTTTCCAAGTGAAACGCTTTTTGATCCTTGGTGTAATCCTCGCAGGGACCGCTACGCTATTTTTCGGCTGCGAACGTTCGGCCAAAAGAGTGGGCCCGAAAGGACCGCCAAATCCGGAAGCGGACCGCCTAGCGCAGCCGAAGTCGCTTCAACAAGTTGGTGCGCCAGCGGAGCTGACTCGAGAGGCAATTCCACCTGACAATCCGCAGACTCCTGAGAAAATTTCCCTGGGACAGAAATTTTTTTTCGAACGCCGTCTGTCAGCTGACGGCACTGTATCGTGCAGCACCTGCCATAATCCAGACCTCGCCTTCACGGACAGAAAACCTACGTCCGTCGGTATAAAAGGCCGGATTGGCCAACGCAATGCGCCGACGATTCTCAATGCCATGTATAACAAGACGCAGTTCTGGGATGGCCGGGCTCAGACACTTGAGGAGCAGGCGGGGTTCCCGATTGTTAATCCCAGCGAGATGGGCAATCCAAGCCTGGATACGGCTGTGGCGCAGATCGCCAGTGTCGAGGAATACCAGCAGGCATTCCAGCGTGTCTTTGGCCGCCTGCCTAACGGTCCCGATCTCCTGCGAGCTATCGCGTCCTACGAACGCACACAATTGTCCTTTGATTCGCCCTTTGACCACTTCATCGCTGGCGACACCAACGCGATTGACGCTTCCGCCAAGCGCGGCTGGGAGCTGTTCAACACACAGGCCCGCTGCAATAAATGTCATGCGCTAACGGAGACTCGACGAGACGTCACGCTCTTCACGGACAACGATTTTCATAACATCGGCATCGGTATTATCCGACACAACGTCGTCGCGCTGGCGGGCCAGGCGGAGAAGGTCATCAACTCGACCGACGCGGCGGCAATCGATCGCGCCGCTATTCAGCACGACATGTCGGTGTTGGGCCGCTTTCTCATCACGAAACAGGAGAAGGACACTGCCTCCTTTAAGACGCCGGACATCAGAAACGTGCTGGTGACGGGGCCTTACTTTCACGACGGCTCGCAAGAGACGCTTTGGGACGTGATCGATCACTACAACAAAGGCGACGGTTTGCACAATCCCTGGCTCGATGAAGATATGCAGCCGCTTGCCCTGACTGAGCCTGACATCGATGATCTAGTGGCGTTTCTCGCCTCGTTAACAAGCGCCACCTACAAGGAACAAGGCACGGCAGAGTTGGCGCGCCAGCGGGCCCTCTCTCGAACGAATCGGCCCCAGCGTGACACAGCCAGGGCATTCGGCCCGAAACCAGTGCCGCCGGAGCCACCGAAGTAGACTTGGGTCCAAGATCCTCTTAAGTCGAACTCATGCGGAAAGAGCAGGCGACCATGCAACTAACAGGTGAATCTTTGCCTGTTGCTTACTGTGGATAGTCAAATCATTTTGTAAATGTTAAGATCACTTCTCGGGTGGTAGCTGGTATGTTCCATCCTACAAAATATGAACGTAGCTACTTCATCGGACGATATTGGTGACAAGACTCCACATGTGAACTTCAGCCTCGAAGGCAAGTCAGCCCTCGTCACGGGGGCAGCGCGTGGCATCGGACAGGCGATCTGCGCGGCACTAGCTGCCGCGGGCGCGGACGTGATGGGACTCGACATCTGCGCCGTCGCCGCGCCAAACCTGACTTATCCATCAGCGACAGAGGGACAGCTCGAGCAAACGGGAAAGCTCGTCGAAGGGGCGAAGCGGCATTGGATTCCGGTGAAGGCGGACATTCGCGATGCAAAAGCTATGAGGGCGGCGGTCGAGCGAGCGGTGAAGGAATTCGGCAAGCTCGACATCATCGTCGCCAATGCTGGCATTCAAGCCTACGGACCACTGGCCAATACTTCCGAGGAAGATTGGAACAACGTGATCGACATAAACGTCAAGGGAACCGCCAACACTGTGCGCGCCGCGCTTCCGCACATGCTGTCTCGCAAGTATGGCCGCATTGTTATCATTTCCTCTGGGCAGGGCCGGCATGGCTTCAAGAATGGCTCCGCCTATTCTACCTCGAAGTGGGGCCTTATTGGCTTGATGAAGTCCGTGGCCTGGGAGGTGGGGAAAGATGGAATCACAGTGAACTGCGTTGAGCCAGGATTGGTCGACACACCATTGACGCGAAATACGGGTCGCTGGAGAGAGTTAATTCACACGGCGGGCAAAGAGGCGCCGGAGAACCCAACCGAACAGGAAGCCATCGCCGCGAGTGCGCCCAGCTCGGTCATGGGTATACCATGGATGCAGCCGGACGAAGTCGCGCCAGCCGTGGTCTTTCTCTGCACCGACGCAGCCAATCGTGTGAGTGGCGCATGCTTGGACGCTGTCGCTGGAGAAAGCGCGAAATGGACTGGCTGATCTACTTTGGTTCGAGGAGCCGTGTTCTGCCGTAGTGATCGTCTGCTTATCGCCAGAAAGTTGCTAAATGACCTTCGGCGGATGAGCGCGAGCTTGCCAGCCGCAGCTAAATCCGGAGATGATTAGCGGCCATGAAGCTCTGGACCTGGAAAAGAGAGAACCTTCCGTCGCTATCGCATGCTTTCCGAACAGCGCTTGCGGCGACGATCTCGATATTACTCGGGCGGCTGGTAGGATTGCCTGAGGCATACTGGGCTGCGATCGCCACAGTCGTGGTCATGCAATCACCTCTGGGCGACACGGTGCCATTGGCGATCGAGCGGATCGTGGCGAGCGCACTGGGTGCATCGATCGGTGCAATCGAATCGACCTATTTCGGCCCAAACCTGTTCGTATTCGCGCTGGCGACGCTTCTTCTCGGGCTGATATCGTTTGTGCTTCGTTTGGAAAAGGTCGGCTATAGCTACGCCTGTATCACGCTTGCGATCATCGTGATGATTCCGCGTGCAGAGACGCCATGGATTGCTGCGGCGCATCGCTTCGCCGAAGTCTCGCTGGGAATTCTGGTGGCACTCGCAGTGGTAGCCGTCTGGCGCGAAGAGCGGCGGCTTTTCGAAAACACGACCGCCAAATAACAAACAGCTGGCTCTTAGCGAGAGAGTTTACCTTTGCAAGATCCACAAGTTCGTCGCCGCGCAGCGATGTTTCGGCCGCAAGCAGTATTCGGCTTATCCGACACTACTTAGGCGAAACCGCAAGTCCCTTGTTTGATTCCATTCTAACGCGGAGATCCGCTTACGGTATGACCGATGCTGGTTGAACTCTTCAGGGAGCAATGGCCGAAGAGATTTAAACCTCTGTCTCGAAGGAGGGATCATAAAATCCCACCACCGCGCCGTGGCAATGCAATTCACGCCGGAATAGCTTCTACGTCTAATGATGGTTCCAACCCTAATTGCCTTCAGTTTGACGATTTTGTTGTTCGGCTTTGAGTTGAGCTCGCGGGACGGGCGAAATCGATCTAATCGCTGATCCGCTTCAACGCTCGTCGCGCGACTCAGGATCGAACATATAAGGAGTGATTGAAGTATGAGGAAAAATCCGCTGAACAAAGGTGTCATAATGGAGAACACTAATGGCATTGGCGCGGTGCCTCTGCGCTTGTCGCCGGCCGGAGGAATTGGTCACACGTTGCCATATTTGATTCGAGAATTTCGAACCGCTACCGCCATTGCGGTTGTGATCGTGGCCATCGAACTCTTGGTCATTAGTTGGATCCGAAAAGCGGTATACGGATACACCATTTCTCCGCGCCGCATTTCAAGTGATCGTGGGCGGAGTCCTGGTATTTCTAGTTGGGATTTGGATCGGCCGCTCGTGACCATTGAAATAGGAAACTGGAAGCTCCTGCAGTCGTGGGATGAATCCAGACGTGGATCTTGCGCCTTCGCGAGCCCCGAGCAGGGCCGGGGCAGACACGCTTCACAATTCCATGCGACTCAGGGCACAAATATCAGTCAACGCTTCATAACAGCGAATGGCTTGGCTAGAAGGCATGTCTCCCCTAGCGTGCCGCTCGAATCCGTCTTTTGACGCATCCCAAGTGCCCTCCTCACGGGCCGGGCAACTTTCATACCTCGAAAGAGGTAGGGCAAGTCACCTCGCGAGTGGCAACGGAAAATCCCACGCATGCGCATTGGCTGCTGTTTGCTTGCTGGTGATGCTATTCGGCATGAACACGAAAGCGTCTCAGACGGTTCCTGACGACGTTCAGGCTTACGTTCAACTTCAACAACAGATGCACGAAGCCCTGCTCAGGGAACATCCCGAATGGGTTCAGCCTAATGGCGAGTGTCCCATGTGCGAAGCTTACGAATCCGCCTCGCAGAACTGCTGGGTCTTTCTTCCCACAGCGAACACGCTCCGCTGCCTGACCGATACAATAGCGGACGACTAGGAGAAACAAGATGGCCAAGCTTCATATTCAAACCTCTACGGCAGTCGCTCGACATCGCAGGCTGGCGGAGCATTTATCGATTCCTATCAACACGCATAGGCGATACCGTGAAACGCTCAATCTGGCAGGCCCAGCCCCGAATTCGACGGCGCAACGATTGACGCGAAATACGCGATCGCACGGTCAGCCGCACTCGCCGAACAAGTCACGCTTGGAAAGCTGTGCCCGCCTGCCGACATTTAAATCAGCCGACAAATATATTTCCGCTGCCGATGTGGAACTTCGGCATCCCCTATAAGCTAAGCACTATATCGACTGTTGGCAGCCGGGGCACGTTGGCTTACGCGGGAAGGTTACAAGGACTGGTTACCGGCAAACCACTCGTGGATCATCGCGCGGCGCATGGTCCGGTTGGCGCGAAGCCGCCGACCAGCAGAGCGCTATCTGAAACAAATCGGGCTTCATCGGGTCACTGAGATCCGCGAAATTTTGTCGAGCCAACCTCCGAATCAGATGCCAGGAAGAAGCCTGACCTCTGCCAATCGCAAGCAGTGGAATAGCAGCGCATTTCAACCTAGTCGGGCAGACGCTTTAAATTGTCATTTATGAAAATCGGTGTCATCTTCCGTCGCGGGTCAAATCAAAGTGCCTTGGCTCGCCAGCTCAGTCACGCAATCATGACGTCGTAGGCTATCCCTTCTGATCGAGCCGCTTGCTCATGCCGCCAATCTGTCGTTCATCCTTTGGTGCGAAGAGTTTCCGACCAATCGTCCGCTGAGATTATCAGCACATTGCCGACTGAAGGAGAAGAAGGTCCGCACACTGTCGAGGTTATTGCGGAGATGATGAAAGTAGTGGAGAGAGTTGCCGAAACTGCTTTCTGCTAACGGTATGATGGCTCGTATTAGATAACTACGATCTATGTCAAGTAGTGCCGATGCGCTCGATGCGACGGTTCTGTCGAATGCATTCACTTCGATTATTCCGGTCTACGCCACTCTGCGTTTATGTTGGGCGCACGAGAAACGCGGCAGCGAAAGAAAGAAACCGGCAAGGCGTCTCAAATTGCGCAGAGTGATCCGGAGCAACGCCGAGATAATAGCGGAATGGAGCGAGCCGAATCATAATTGGGAGGACCATCTCGTTGTTCTGGATCTCCTGATCACCAATGTCGCGCGATTTGATTTTGAAAGCGCGCACTGGTCTAGCAGTTCCACTGCACCGTTCCACCGAACCGAGACCTAAGCTTCCATGGACCGATTGACGAGAACCGATCGATGCGTCGATGGATCACTCAGAATGGCACGACGTATTTCCACGATCGCGGGGCGGTGCAAAGACGGCGGCTAGTGCTTATGGCCCTACTCGACCGGAGCGATCGTCTGTGCCGAAGAATGCGATCGCGTTAACCAGGCGCCACAATTGAGCTAATGAAAAGGCATCGTTTGTATCAGCTGGATTCAATACGTATGAGGCGCTTACCCGGTGCCCGGTAGCCACAACCAATGACCAACCAGGGTAGCGCGAGAATAGCTGCCACCAGCTGAGCAGTTACTTCGTGAAGATCTAACCGTCTCCATCTCTCAACGCTGGGCCGAGGTGTTAAACAATTCTCGCATTGCGATAATGCGCGCAAGTTCCAGCAGGCGATTGCCAAGACCAATGGACTTTCTCGAGCGGCGATCTGCTCGAGGCCGCCTGACCAAAGAGCGTCGCGGTTGAAACCGCCGCGTTACACAGAAAACAAAAATCGCCGCAGTTGCTAAAGACGTTTACTTCATCCGACGGCAAAGCTGTAGTCGCCGAAATACCGAAGAGGTTCAAGGAAAGGAAGATTTGACGTTTTCGAAGAGCTTTCGCGGACGACTCGTCGACCACACACTCAGCCAACATGACGCCCGACAAAGCAGGTGTGCGTAAACTCTATGGCTATATGCGAGGCGTTTCCGACTTTCATGCAAAGATCCATTGGCAATCTCGCCGATGGCGACCGGGTGATAACGCAAGACCTATCACGGAAGCACGAAGGGCTTCTCTGGCGTCGGTCCAACTCACCGCATCATTTTGAGACCGTCGACGTGATGCGCGTTCGGACGGCAAGATCACCGACCACTGGGGTGGGGGAATCTTTCGCTGATGCAGCAGCTCGATCTTAAACCTCTGATTGAGCGAAACAAAAATGAAAAGGACAAATGAGTAATACAAAACAAAGGAAAAGTTGCATTCATTACTGGCGGCAATCGCGGTCTCGGCTTGGAGACCGCGCGCGAGCTCGGCAAGGAAGGCATCACTGTCGTTCTCGGGTCGCGTGATCCGAAAAGGTGAAGCCGCAGCTGCGAAACTTCGCGACGAAGGCATTACGCAGAAGCCTGGGCTTTGACGTCACCAAGCCGCAGGATCATCAGAAGGCTTACGATTACTTCGCGAAAGCACGGCCGGCTGGATATCCTGGTTAACAACGCAGGCGTTTTGAAGGAGAGCCAAATTTCGCACTGGCTCAGGGCCAAACCCTGTTAGCGCGGTGTCGCCGGAAATCTTGCGCGAAACATTCGAACAATTTCTTTGCGCCCGTTGGCTGACCCAAAACTGTTGCCCTCATACGCAAATCGCCGGCCGGTCGAATTGTGAATGTTTCCAGCATCCTTAGCTCTCTCACGCTTCATTCCGATCCGAACTCGCCGATCTACCCGTTCAAGACTTTCGCTTACGACGCGTCGAAGGCTGCGCTGAACGCCTTCACGATCCATCTAGCCTACGAGTTGCGCGACAGCAAAATCAAAGTGAACTCCGCGCATCCCGGCTGGGTAAAGACTGAGATGGGCGGCCCAAACGCGACGATGGAAGTTAGCGAGGGCGGAAAGACGAGCGCGCAACTCGCCACACTTGCCGACGACGGCCCGAGCGGCGGGTTCTTCCATCTTGGCCAACCACTTCCCTGGTAAAACAAACGAAAGGAACACAAATGAAAAATGGAAAGCTAAACGGAAAAGTTGCGGTAGTGACAGGAGCCTCGAAAGGAATCGGCGCGGGCATCGCGAAAGAGTTTGCGGCGCAAGGCGCATCTGTGGTCGTTAACTACGCCTCCGCGAAATCGGATGCGGACAAAGTGGTAGACGAAATTACGAAACGCGGCGGTAAAGCCGTCGCCGTGCAGGCGAATGTCGCGAAGAAGTCAGAAGTTCAGCGACTTTTCGCCGAGACGGAGAAGGCCTTGGGCAAGATCGACATTTTGATCAACAACGCCGGTGTTTATGAGTTCGTGCCGTTGGAGGAAGTCACCGAGCAACAGGTTCACAGAATGTTTGATGTGAACGTTCTCGGAATGCTTCTTGCCACTCAAGAAGCACTCAAGCACTTCAATTCGGATGGCGGAAGCATCATTAACATCGGTTCGCTTGCCAGCTCTCTGACTCCGCCGACTGCGGTGGTTTACAATGCGACGAAGGGCGCAGTGGATGCGATCACGCGCACTCTGGCAAAGGAACTCGGACCGCGAAAAATCCGCGTCAATTCCATCAACCCCGGCATGGTAATAACGGAAGGAGCCGTAGCCGGCGGTTACACTGAAGGCGATATGCGGAAGATGTTTGAATCGCTGACGCCGCTCGGTCGTGTCGGACAAACGGAAGACATTGCGCCCGCTGCAGTCTTTTTCGCTTCAGACGATTCGAAATGGATCACGGGCGAAACGCTGCTGATCGCGGGAGGCCTTCGTTAGTCTGGCTCCAACTGAGCCACCTGCAGTTGCTGTTCGGAATGTTTTCGAACTCGCCGCTGACTATGGAATTAATCCCCAGTGGTGAAATCGAAACACGATGAATGAAACTGTTCACAAGCACTTTCCCCCGCCCTTCGTTCATGAGGCTAAAGGGAAACGTTACCCGGCCCGGCCAGGAATGAACCCGCGCAACTTTTTTGCCGAACTGAAGAGACGCCACGTCTACAGGGTCGCAATTGCTTACGCGGTTGTTGCCTGGCTCCTGGTCCAGGTCGCCACCCAAGTTTTTCCATTCTTCGAGATTCCCAATTGGGTCGTTAGGCTTGTAGTGTTGTTTACTGTTCTCGGTTTTCCGGCCGCTCTCGTCATTGCCTGGGCTTTTGAAATGACGCCGGAAGGCCTCAAGCGCGACGCCGACATCGCGCCGAACGAGTATATCCCGCGATGGAGCACGCGGAGGTTCGCAGCCCTTATCGTAAGCATCGCAATACTCGCAGCAGGTGTGCCGTTGTTTCAGCTTAGTCGCACCAAACCGACCTGGCTACCATGGACTGATGTTGCTTCAACGCCTTCTCAAAAGTCGATCGCGGTTCTGCCGCTGCTTAACGAAAGCGGTAATTCCGGTGACGAGTATTTTTCGGATGGGCTATCGGAAGAATTGATTGCCGCTTTGGCTCAAATCAAAGGACTCAAGGTAATCGGCCGCAGCTCTCTCTTCCGTTTTAAGGACAAGAAGACTGACGTTAAAACCATTGGCCAGGAGCTGGGCGTGAGCACGCTGCTGGAAGGGACGGTACGCAAGCAGGGCGACCAGGTGCGGATCGTGGCCGAGCTTGTTAACGCTGAGGATGGAAGCGAGCTGTGGTCGGGGACTTTCGATCGTGAACTTAAGGATATCTTCGCGGTCCAGGCCGAAATAGCGGAGGCTGTTGCTACGTCACTGGAGTTGACATTGCTCGGGACAGAAGACACGTCGGCGAAGAAGGCTTCAACCAAGAGTATGGAAGCACACAATGCCTATCTCCAGGGCCACTTTTACTTCGAGCGTCGCAATCTCGAAGACTATCGCAAGGCCGTCGGCTTCTTCGATCAAGCGATCCGCTTCGATTCTGACTATGCGTTGGCCTATGCAGAGCGTTCTGAAGCCTGGGCTTGGATCGGCGATTTAAGTAGCGAGAAGAAGAAGGAGGCTTGGAAGGCCGCGGGCAGTGATGCCGAGAAAGCCGTCGCGGTCGACCCGAATCTGGCGGAAGCGCACGCGGCGCTGGGTTGGGTTCGCTTTTTTATCGAATGGAAATTTGACGAAGGTCTGGCCGAACTCAGGCGCGCGCAGCAGCTCTCGCGGTGGAATCCGACGGCCAGTGATCTCTTGGCGCGAGTGGTGGTTTATCGTGGCCAATTTGAAGAGGCTGAGAAGCTGGCCCGACAATCGATTGAACTCGACCCCCTCGCCTACCAAGCCCGAATCAGCCTGGCCCGTGTTCTTTTCACCGAGGGAAAACTCGACGAGACCGAAGCGGCAGCTCACAAGGCGGCGGAACTGCAGCCGAGCGCCGCGGGCAACCATCGCTTTCAGGTCTTTGTGGCGATCCAGCGTGGCGATGGCGAAGCGGCCCTGCGCGAGGCTGGCCTTGAGCCTAACGAACGCTACCGCCGTTTTGAACTCGCGCTCGCGCTGTACACGCGCGGGGATCGCCCTGCGGCGGATGCAACTCTAGCCGAGTTGATCGCCAGGGACAGAAATGTTATGGCCTATCAGGTCGCTGAGGTCTATGCCTGGCGCGGCGAAAACGACAAGGCTTTCGAGTGGCTACAAGTTTCCCTGGATACTCATGACACCGGCACGGTAAGCCTTTTGATCGACCCGCTACTGCGCGGTTTACAACATGACCCCCGCTATAACAGTTTGCTGTCAAAAATAGGTTTGCCGACGCAGTTATGAGTGGACTTGCTCGAACTGAGACGGATGCGCCGATGCCCGATCCCAAAGGAACGAAGTCCACGATGTTACCGCATAAGCCTGGGGTAATGGCTGGACGCTCGATCTGTTGTTCGCGCGGACATCGAGCAGATGATCACTGCGCGATGTTGAGGCTTGAGCGAGCTCGCCGCCCGATTCGCTCGCGTGCGTCCAACCACCTCAATTACCGCCTGAGTCTCAGAAGCCGCAGCGATTCGCGAGTAATTATGAAGGAAGACGAACTAGTTTTTGTTCGGACCATTCGCCCGCTCGTTGCTTGCAGCTGTTTCTGACGGCAAACATCAGACGGTGACACAAGACCAAAGTATGACGAAGTTCTCCTCTGGGCAGCCATCATGATGCTCCAACTAGGCAAACGAAAACCTAAAGAGTTATGCTCATTAATCAATCCTGAAGCTCTTCCTGCTCTGCGGATAGCGGGAACGTTTTCCTCTAATCAATATTCTTGCGTTCATTTACATCTTCCGGAATCGCCACCGGTTTTCGGCCAAGATCCAAATGTGACCGACGACATTCCGGCCGTCCGCAAATTGAGAGTCGAGGTCGTTCTAATCCCTGGTCCGTTCTAACTACGCTCCTTGTGATTTTACTAATCTACCTATGGAGTAATTAGCAGGTAAGAATCATTCATCACTATGAGTCGAAGAAACGAGACGGGATTTGTCCTCATGCCTATCATCCTTTGCGTTCAGCAACTGGGATGACATCGGATCGATTTGGCGATGGCTTTGCGTTGGTCCTTGGTGATACCTTCCGATGTCGATTTTATCGAATGGCATAGAGTCGTCTATTTGGTTAGATTCAGCAAGGCAGACCGAACGGATTATATTCGAGGCAGTGAATAGGGTACGAAGAACAAAAGGACAGCGACCTAATGATGTGCGTTTTTAGCCGTGCAATGTGCGCGGCCACACCTGCGCGCGTCGTGCAAATGCAATGGCGGCGACCCGGGTTGATGTAAGCTTGAATAGTATTTAACGAACAATCAGCAACAAACGCGTATGAAGGCGAGTGAGTCCCTTCAGAACGACACGTCGACTGCGACTGCACACGCGCTTCGACGCGCAGTCGATACGACGCCTGCTTTTATTCATACCGCCCGGCCGACGGCTATTTGGATTACTTCAACCGCGGCTGGTTGGATTTCTTTGGCAAGTCCTTAGAGGATGTGTGTGGTTGGCGGTGGACCGAATCGGTTCATCCGGAAGATGTTGCTGGAATAGTTCAAAATGGCACGCCGCTTTGGCGAGCGGGGAACCGTTCGAAGCGGAAGCGCGCGTTCGCGCGCGGACGGAACATATCGAGCGCTTTTGCACCGGAAGGCGCCGCTTCATGACGAACAGGGAACATAGTGAAGTGGTTTGGATCGAGTATCGACATCGAGGACCGCAAGTGCGCTGAAGAACAGCTTCGGCGAAATGCCCAGGAGCTGCAAAGAAGCGAATTCTATCTCTCCGAAGGCCAGCGCCTTTCCCACGCAGGAAGCTGGGCCTTTGATTCTGCCGGGTTCGACTACTGGTCTCCTGAATTATTTCGGATTTACGGCCTCGAGCCAACTAGCACAGCGCCTACTATTCAGGAATACCTGAATTGCATCCACCCAGAGGATCGCGAATTCATGGCAAACCTGGTCAAGCGAGTCCTGGTGGAAGCTTCGGGCTTCGATACTACCAAGCGAATCGTGCGACCCGACGGTGAGGTTCGGTATGTTCGCTGCGTCGGTGCTCCTGTTATCGAAAACCAAAAGCTGAAGAATTACATCGGCACCGCCATAGACGTTACGGAGCAGGAAATCGCGACGCAGGAGCTCCGTCGCCGCGAGGCGTATCGCGAGCAAGCGGAGGCGCTCAGTCACACCGGCAGCTTTTGCTGGAATGTATCCACCGGGGAGTTGGTTTGGTCGCACGAAAACTTTCGGATTCTTGGTTATGAGCCGACGGTCAGGCCAACCGTAGATCGGGCATTGAAGCGCATTCACCCGGAAGACCTTTCGTTCGTCCAACGAATGATGGAGAAGGCGAAATCCGGTACGAATTTAGAACTCGAGCATCGTCTGCTAATGCCCGATGGTCAGGTCAAATATGTCCATGTAATTGCGCGTCCACTGACGAACGAGGCAGGCGAGCTCGAGTACGTCGGAACCGTAATGGACATCACTGGCAGGAAGAAGGCATTCGAAGAAATTAAAGCGCTTCGCGACGAACTTCAGAGAGAGAACATCGTGCTGCGCGAAGAGCTCGGTAAGACTTCTATGTTTGAAGAAGTGATCGGCACTTCTTCGGTCTTGCAAATGGTCCTGGCGCGCGCAGCCAAGGTCGCCCCGACAGAGTCAACCGTTTTGATCATGGGCGAAACGGGGACCGGGAAGGAACTGATCGCCCGAGCTATTCACAAAAGGTCAAAGCGTTCGGAG
>JAALOD010000020.1:15238-36520 GCA_013372845.1 Candidatus Udaeobacter sp. | reverse complement strand
TCGTGTCCCATTGAATTCCAATTCGTGGTTTCTTTTCGCCATTCGTAGGCAGAAGCGTTGGTTTTACCGGAACATCAAACTTCGCGCCACCGCGCTCCACATGAAGAACAAGCTCGTCGTTTGGATGCTTGCTGATGTATTCCAGCAACGCGATGGGATTATAGATGGGCGTCTTATCAAATCCGCGGATGATGTCTCCTGAGCGAAGTCCGGCAGCCGCAGCCGGTGTGTTCGGTTCTACTTTGTCAATGATCGGTGTCTCTGCTGGATAGATGAGCAGTTGGCGCACGCTTTTTCTGCGCCATCCACGCGTCTCTGCCTTGTAAGGTTCCACCCAAACGGTTTGCACCTTTCCGTCTCGCTCGAATTTTACGGCAATCTTGTCGCCTTCGCTTCGCACCACATCCCAGCTCACGCTGTCACTCATCCCCATAAAACGCCTGACCGGTTTGCCGTCCACTGAGAGGATTTTGTCGCCGGGCTGCAAGCCTACTTTTTGGGCCGGCGAATCGGGCAATACATAGCCGATCACCGTGGTTGAATCCGCTTCGCTCACTGGATGGCCGACGGCCCAGACGATGGCCGCAAAGAAAAGCGCCAGCAGCAGGCTGAACAACGGCCCGGCGATGGCTACGATGATTTTGTCGAGGGCGGAAATTTTCGGCAGTCTTGCGCGGTCCAAATCGGCTTTGCCCTCGATAATGTCCATCGGCGCAAGTTGCGGAAGCGCTACGAAGCCACCGAACGGTAGCGACCCGAGCGAGTATTGGACGCCGTTGATTGTTTTCTTCCAGAGTGGTTTGCCGAACCAGACGCCGAATTTTTCTATGTAAAGCCCCCTCCAGCGGGCCGCCAGAAAATGCCCCAGCTCATGCACCACGATCAGCAGATTGAAGAGGATGAGGACTTCCAGCAGGATGAAAACGACTCGAACAATGTGCAATAGCATTGGAATCAGAAACAAGTGATCAGTGATTAGTCATTAATCATTGATTGGACACACCATTATGTCTGCCGTTGTAATTCTTTTAACGATTTACCGATCTAACATGTCCCCGCGCTTCCTTACGCGCCCACTGATCGGCCTGCAATATGGCATCCAGATCGGGGCGCGCAACGGACGTGTGGCGGTCCATGACTTCTTCGACAATCTGCCAGATGTCTGGAAAGCGCACTTGCCGGTCTAAAAATCCAGCGACCGCTACTTCGTTTGCGGCGTTCATGACGGCAGGCAACGTGCCACCGGTCTCGCCTGCCCGGCGTGCCAGGTTTAGCGCGGGAAAATCTTCATAGCGCGGCGTGAGAAATTCCAACCTGGACAATTTCGAGAAATCGAGTGGTGGCAAAGTATTTGGGACGCGATCCGGCCAGGTCACGGCGTATTGGATCGGGAAACACATGTTCGAGTAACTCAATTGGGCGAGCGTCGACCCGTCTGTGAATTCGACCATCGAGTGAACGATGCTCTGCGGGTGTATCACCACTTCGACGCGCTTCATCTCGACGCCAAAAAGCCAATGCGCCTCGATCATTTCCAAACCCTTGTTGAACAGCGTCGCGGAATCGATTGTGATCTTTGGCCCCATATTCCAGGTCGGATGCTTCAACGCTTGTTCAGGTGTGATCGAATCGAAATCTTTTCGCGGCGTTTCGCGAAATGGTCCGCCAGAGGCGGTAAGAATGATCCGACGGATATCCAAAGAACTTTTGCCCTCCAAGCACTGAAAAATGGCATTGTGCTCGCTATCCACGGGCAAGACGTTTATGCCATTCTCTCGAGCCTCGCGTGTCACGATCTCGCCCGCCATCACCAGAATTTCCTTGCTCGCAACGGCGAGATCTTTTCCAGCCTCGATCGCCGCCAGCGCCGGACGCAATCCTCCCGTACCTACGATTGCGACCAGCACCATGTCGGCATTCGTTAGGCGGGCAGTCTCAAGTAGTCCTTCTTGTCCCCCAAGAATTCGCGGCTTGTACTCAAGCTCGCGCGTCAGGATGTCGATCTTGGTTTCATCGACGAGGCAAACAGATTGCGCTCGCGTTTCATTCGCAGCTGCCGCGAGTTTTTCAGCGTTACTATTGGCGGCCAGCCCGACAATTTCCATCCGGTCCGGAATATCCCGTGCCACTTTCAACGCACTCTCACCGATCGATCCGGTCGCGCCGAGAATGACAACACGCTTGCGCTCTCCAGAAATTTGTGTCGTCATTTTTCAGCTACGGCACCCGAATGACCAGTCGCAGATAGAAAAACAAAAGCGGCGCGGTAAACAGCAGACTATCCAGAAGGTCAAGCGCACCGCCGATTCCTGGCAACAGATTCCCCGAGTCCTTTACATCTGTGCTGCGCTTGATGATTGATTCGGCCAAATCTCCGAGCACTGCTGCGAAGCCAAGAAGCACTCCGAGGATCGTCGCGTGCGTCCAGTTTAGCGCCGGTAAATGACCCGGCATCAGTTTGAACAATCCCAGGCTGCAAAGCAGCGCAAAAACAATCGCGCCGAAAAAACCCTCCCACGTTTTCTTCGCGCTGATATGAGGGACCATCAAGTGCCGCCCAATTGCGCTGCCGGTTAGGTACGCACCCATGTCGGAAAATTTTGTGACCGCGATCAGATACAAGACATAAAATTGCCCGGTCAACTGACCTGTGCTCGAGCGCGGTGTTAGATAGACAATTTTGGTGATAAAGTTGAAAAGCCAAAGCACGTAGAGCAGACCGAACAAAGTATAAGCCATCGTCTGCAGCGGCTCGTCATGGCGAAGGCGAGCAAACATCTGGCGTCCGAAGACGGTCAGCAAAAAAAACAACAGGACGGCAACTTCGAAGTCGTAGGAATGTGCTGGTCCAATCTTTGAGAAATAATAAAAACTCCCGGCGAGCAGAACGGCGCCGCAAATCATTCCCGTGATTTTAAAATTGGGGAGGCCCTTGTGATCCAGCATCCGGTAAAATTCCCAAAGTCCGATCATTCCGAACACGCTGATCAGCAGCCAAAACAAGACCTCGTAACCGGTGAACATGATCAGCAGAGCGATTGTCCAAAGCGCGATCGTGCTGATAAACCGCAGAATGAAAGCCGAACGGGACGTAATCACGTTCGGGCCGGTTTGCTCAAGAGTCACGGGCATGCATTTGCATCATTCCCAAGGAACGAATCGTGCGCAAGCCAAGATGAGCCGCGTGTTTTCTGAGGAATCAAAGAAATCCGACGCGATAAGGACGACGATTCCGTCGATAGCTCGCAATATGCGCGTGAGCTTTGCGGGCAGTTCGAAAATTCTCCAGCCAGTCTCGTCCAAGCCCGGAGCAGCACGTGGAGTTACTGCGGCGTAGGCGATGGAGTTGGCAAAGTAGCGCTACCGCAGGAGACGGAGTTGGCGAAGTGGCGTCTAGCGCAGAAGATATAGTTGGTGCAGCAGGAGATACTGCCGCTCCAGACATCCATGCCTTCTGTGCTTGTTGGAACTTATACTGTTTTTGGCTCTGCGATTGTTGCTGCGCACCCTGTCTCTGGGCGAGTCTCGTGTCATCCTGTCTTTCTCAACCCTTGCCGAGTTCATCTGGGAGGGATCGGGAATTCGGGCCTGAATGTCGGCGCGAAACTCTTGAATTCTCCTGTCTCGTTCAGCAGTTCCTGTCCCTGAAGTCCGTGGCGACGACGTGCTCATTCGCGTTTTGAAAACGTCGATCTGCGGAACGGACGTTACGGCGTAGTAGAAAACGAATAGACTACCTTGGGGCAAGGGAATTAACGATTTTTTCGAAGCGCGGGTCACCGCGCAGCGGGTCCCAGAACGGATCGAGACGGATCTCGCCGTAGGAGACGCCTGCGGGGAGTTTTGCGAGTGTTTCCAGGTGGTCGAGCGCCTGGTCGGGCTCTCCGGTCCACGCATAGATCACCGCACAAAAGTAGAGGACTTCTGTGCCGTTGAGAGCGTCTTTGGTCGGGGGGAGAAGCTCGATCGCCCTGCGGCCCTCGCGCTGTGCTTCTTCTTTCCGCCCAAGAGATGCGTCTATCAAACCCAGGAAACAGAGCTTCGAAGCATCTTCAGGCGCCGCGCGGAGTGCCTTTTCCTGCTGCGCGCGAGCGGCGCTGAAGGCAGCTTACGCACCCGCTGCGTCTCCTTTTATGCGAGCGACCAACCCATGCGCGTAAGCGGGGCTAAATTTGACATCGCCGATGCCTCTCGCATTCATCACCGGATAATCCAGTGTGGCGAGCGCGCGCTCGGCGGCGACAGGATCGCGTTCGTACAAGCTGACAAAAAAACGCCCGCGTGTCAGATCTCTCGCCGACGCAGGATTCTCCGCGAGAATCTTTTCAAGAACATCATGCCATGGCTGGCAATCGGCTCGTTCATGGAAGTCGATCCAAGCAGGCAGCAGCCGCGCGTAATTGCTCTTTGTTGGGAGGGTAAGGCCGCGATCAGAAATCTCTCTGGCTCGTTTATAGTCGCGTGAGCAGAGATAAGTAAATCCTGCGCCGAAAAGGACATCATCATTTCGGGGATCCAACTCCATTGCACGCTCCAGTTTATGCTCGGCATCATCCCAGTGCCCCTGTCTTCGATCGATGTATCCGTTCAGTTCAAAGATTCGCGCGTTGTTTGGCATTGTGCGGAGGGCGATGTCGAGCTCATCCCGGGCGCGGTCGTAATCGAGGTAACCATAGTAAAAGTGCAGAGCTGAGGCGAGATGCACCTCGCCCGAATCCGGACTCAATCGAGAGGCAGAATTGATTGCTGACTTCGCTAACTCCAGACGGCCAGGCGTGTGATCGAGCCTCGTCCAGTAGATCCCGTCGTGGGCCCTGGCCAACTGACAATACGCCAGAAGAAAAACCGGGTCGCGCGTCAGGGCCTGGTTAAGCAACTCGACGGCTTTGAAAAGGTTTGTCTCACTGCTGAGGCCATAATAGAGAGACTCTTCGATCAATGGGGTAGCGCGAACATAAAGATCGTAGGCAACAAGGTCTTTGGTTGGTCGCTCCTGAATGGCGATCTGCTCGTGAGCTGAAACGTTCGCTCCTAGTCGATTTGCGGCGGATTGCGCCACGTCCGTCTCGATGGCGAACACTTCATTCAGATGGCGATCGTATTCCTGCGCCCAGAGGTGCGTATTGGTGCGAGTGTTTACCAACTTTGCATTTAGGCGCACCTTGCCGCCGGAGCGGCGCACGGTTCCTTCTAACACGTATGAAACGCCCAGTGCCTTCCCAACTTTGCGCAGATCCTGTTTACCGCGGTAATGCATCACGCTGGTGTGGCTGATGACCTTGAGGTCGGAAATTTTTGCCAGCTTGGTCAAAACATCGTCCTGCACGCCGTCGGCGAAAAAGGCGTCGTCCGGGTCGTCGCTCAGGTTTTCAAACGGCAACACGGCGATGCTTTTGTCCGGTCTTGCAGGATTCGAAGTCGATCCGGCAGTTGCCAGATGGATGCGCAGCGACGGAAAAACGAAAAACGCAGCCGCACCGGCAACCAGGATCACGGCGGCTGCCAGAGCGACAACAGCGCGATGCGCGCCGCCCGCGTGTTCCGCTTCGCGACGAGGCGGAACCGGCGCTGTTTTCACACCGTTAGAGAGAATAGGACAGACGGCGTCCTGGTGGCAAGACATATGGCCGACCGCCAGCGGGCCGGAATTTCAAAATCGAATATCGAAATTCGAGACAACTTTAGATAAACTGAAATGCACACATCTCTATTCGCGTTAATTCGCGGCAGCTTGAAACGCTTGCTGAGGAATCTGCGTGAATCTGCGAAATCTGCGGATAACATCATTGTGTGCAGAAAACGATGAAGGCCGTCGTGAAGGCCAGGGCCGAGCCCGGATTGTGGCTCGAAGAAGTTCCCGTCCCTGAGGTCCGCGGTGACGACGTGCGCATTCGCGTTTTGAAAACTTCGATCTGCGGCACCGATGTTCACATTTACAACTGGGACGCGTGGGCGCAGAAAACGATTCCCGTGCCGATGACAATTGGCCACGAGTTCGTCGGCGTTGTCGACGACGTAGGCGATCATGTGAAAGGATTTGTAAAGGGCGATCTCGTGGTAGGCGAGGGGCACATCACGTGTGGGCATTGTCGCAATTGCCTGGCGGGCCGCCGTCATCTTTGCCCGAATACACAGGGTGTGGGCGTGAATCGCTCCGGCGCGTGGGCGGAATTCGTGGCGATTCCACAAGACAACTGCTGGCACGCGGACTCTTCGATCTCGCTCGATGTGCTTTCCTGTTTCGACCCGCTAGGAAACGCTGTGCATACTGCGCTCTCGTTCGATCTGGTCGGTGAAGATGTGCTCATCACTGGCGCGGGTCCGATCGGTTGCATGGCCATTCCGATCTGCAAACGCGCCGGGGCGCGTCACGTCGTGATCACCGACGTCAATCCATATCGCCTCGATCTCGCGCGCAAAATGGGCGCCGATCTGGCGTTGGATGTGCGTACGGAAAAGGTCGCCGAGGCGATGCAGAAGCTCGGCATGAAGGAAGGGTTCGATGTCGCGCTCGAAATGTCCGGCAATCCAAAAGCGTTCGCGGATATTTTGCCGAACATGTTTCACGGCGGGAATATCGCGCTGCTCGGCATCATGCCTGGCAGCGCTGCAATTGATTGGAACCTTGTGGTCTTCAATCAGCTGACCATCAAAGGAATTTACGGCCGGGAAATGTATGAAACCTGGTACAAAATGACCGCCATGATTCAGTCCGGTCTCGACATTTCGCCTGTGATTACCCACCGCTTCCCCTACACGCAATTCAAGGAAGCCATCGAGCTGATGAAGTCCGGCAACTCCGGCAAAATCGTTCTCAATTGGGGCAATTTGTCATCCTGAGCGCAGTCGAAGGATGTCTCACAGCACCACGGATTACGCGAATTCTGCGGATGTTTGTGCGCTACCCAGATTCGCTACCGCAAAGCGGCTGCTTCTCCATGACGGCCTTCAAGCTCAAGCACCATCCGCTTGATGTGCCTGTAATCCTGGTGCCGACGAAGGAACTGCAAACTTTCCTGAGGATCGCCCCACTGCAGAATCTGGATGCTTTCCTGGCGAGCGCCCCACGAATTCATTTCACGTTGATTCGACATGTATAGATCAATCGTGTTGCGGCCAGCGAGCGCCCAGCCGTAATCGTCGACGCGATAAATTTGCCCGGTTGAAAGCAGCCGGAATGCCGTGCCCGCAGGCCAGCGCGACCAGTCAGCCGCGGCGCTGCCAATCCGCGGTTTGGCGACTACGACGGCACGCTTCACGGTGCGCGTTGTTTTCGTCCCGCGTTTCGTCGTGCGCGTGACCGTTCGCTTTTCTTCCATCGAGAATGGTTGGAGCTGTGGCGAAAACGAACCCGTCTCGTCCACGGGCATAGCGCGTGGAGCACCATCAACAGGAATTGCGCGTCGCGTTACTTCGGCCCGGTGGATGGGTGGGCCCGCCGCCTGCAACTCTCCGCCCAGAGCATTGTGATTCCCATACTCGCGATGGTCTGACTCGGTGTGCGTGTACGCGGTCGTGCGCACGTGTTGAAAGTCCGTCTTTGCCAATGGTGCTTCATAGGCCGGCAGAGCATGCCGACTTGTCCCGCAGCCGCTGAACAGAATGATGGCGATAAACGCCGCGAGAATGGCCCAGGCAAGGTTACGACGGTCAGCGTAGGTCAAGGCGAACCACCGGCGAACTTATTAACAGTTGTTCACAAGCGCTGCAAGCGATTTTTTACGCATGTTGCAGCCGCCTCGCGCAAATTTTTCGTCCTTGTTCTCGTCCTTCATCCTCGAGTTCCCGTTTTGATTACGAGAACGAGGACGACGACGAGGACGATTTGGTTGCGGCTGCGCCGCACTGTGTAATCTGTGGACTCTATGGTCTCCGAATTTAAAAATCAGGTCGCTCAAACTCTCGAAGAAATTAAATCGCAAGGTCTTTTCAAAACCGAGCGTGTCATCACGAGTCCGCAGGATGCGCACATTGCGATCACCGGCGGCAAGCGCGTGCTCAACATGTGTGCGAACAATTATCTTGGGCTTGCCGATCATCCGGCACTGATCGCTGCGGCCAAGGAGGCGCTGGAGACCCATGGGTTCGGGATGGCGAGCGTCCGCTTTATTTGTGGCACGCAGGACATTCACAAGGAACTCGAAACAGCGCTTGCCAAATTCCTCGGCACTGAAGATACGATTCTTTATCCGTCGTGTTTCGACGCGAACGGTGGTTTGTTCGAGACGCTGCTCACCGACAAAGACGCGGTGATCAGCGATGAATTGAATCACGCCAGTATCATCGACGGCATCCGGCTCTGTAAAGCGCAGCGCTTTCGTTACAAGCACAACGACATGGCCGATCTCGAGGCGCAACTTCGCGCTGCAAAAGACGCGCGCTTCCGATTAATCGCCACCGACGGTTGTTTCTCGATGGACGGAACCATTGCTGATCTCAAGTCAATCGTTGAGCTCGCGGAAAAATACGATGCCCTCACAATGATGGACGACGCGCACGCAACCGGATTTCTCGGTAAAACAGGACGAGGCACGCATGAATATCGCGGTGTCATGGGCAGGATCGACATCATCACCGGCACACTTGGCAAAGCCCTTGGTGGCGCCAGTGGCGGTTTCACCAGTGGGCGCAAGGAGATCGTCGATCTGTTACGGCAACGCTCGCGGCCGTATTTGTTTTCCAACACGATCGCACCACCGGTGGTTGCGGCGTCGCTGAAAGCGCTGGAACTGCTCAGCGCATCGACCGAGCTGCGCGACAAGCTTGAAGAGAACACAAAGTATTTCCGCACCGCCTTGACCGAGCGCGGCCTGACGATCAAGCCCGGAGTTCATCCTATTGTTCCGATCATGATTGGTGACGCGGCCAAGTCACAAAAGTTCGCCGCTCGAATGCTTGAGAAAGGCGTTTACGTCATCGGCTTTTTTTACCCGGTCGTTCCGCATGGCACGGCGCGTATCCGCACACAGGTGTCGGCAGCGCATTCGCGCGAAGATTTGGAATTTGCTGTGAACGCTTTCGCAGAAACTAACGCGGAGCTGAAAAATCTGTAGCGGCGCTCTCTTCATCCGCTGCCAAATGTCGGTGTGCCGCCCACGATTTTATCGCTCGCGTGGCTGGACAACGTTGGACGTGTTGCCGTTGCGTAAGCGCCGCGCTGCAGCTGGTTCAAAGCCGAACGCGCCGGATCATCAGAATGCCATCGCCATCATTGCTCGATCGCGACCGAGGCATCGCGCGCGGACCACATTCGCCGCTTCGGGCGGCAAGCCGCGAGTAATCGCTGACGCGCATCAATCGTCTCATCCTGCTGCAGGTAGAGATCGATCGTCGCCTCCACCGCACCGCGAACGACGATGCGATGCCAGCGGGAGCCAAGACGCTGCGCGTCTTCTGTTCCTCGGAAGGTAACGACATCCCGTTCACTCGCACGACCGGCGAACGCGTGCTGTGCAGCGTCAGCGCGATGCACCGCGCGCCGCCTCGAGCGAATCTGCACCACCAAATGCCTTGGCTCGCGCATGATCACCCGCGCCTCGGGCTCCGCGAGCGGTAGACGCGGCGTGGGAGCGGCCGCGATAGTCGATGGCGACCAAAGCCATGGCTGGCGTATTACCCGCTGGTCGAATGACAGCTTGCGAAGCGGCGGTGCTGAGCGCGTCGGCTTGCCATTCCATGTGATCACCATCGTCGACGTAACGAACATTCAGGCGTCGCGGAGACTCGCGCGTGAACGGCGGATGACCAGCTGCATCGCGATGCAGACAGCGCGATCAGGCTCATCGAACTCACCGCTGCGCGGCGAATCCACATCCCTTGCGACAAGCGGCGTGAACGTTGTCGAAACGAGCGCGAGCACGGCTGCGATCACCACGATGGCCGCGCGCCCGAACGCGTCGTAAAAGAAGTCCCAACGGGAACAACAGAATCGCACCGATGACGGCGCAGATGATCAGCCGATCGCGAGGTCAGCGCCGGCGAGTTTCGACGATGCGACGGCTAGTGCAAACGCAGCTGCCGGAACGATTGCAATGTAACTAACTCCGGGCACCCCTTGCGCCAATGCGATCCCGAGGGCGGACCAGCAGATCGCGTGGCCGATGAACACCCCTCGAATTCGGCGCGAGTCACGGCGATCGCCGCAACGACGACCGCGCATGTGATCCCGATCAGCCACGCTGGCGATCGACGGCCCCGGCTGCGCTGCCCAGATAGCGGCAGGAGACCGCAAGGCGATGAGCCAACCGCGAGCGCGCCGGCGGCGGCCGCGAGGATCGACACGAAGAATGACATGATGCCGATGATGATCCCGCGTGCCGTTGCGCTGCCACTCCGGATGCGACCCAGCGCTCCGAGGATGAGCACAATGAGAATGATAACGGCGATCAGCGTCGTCCATCGCTGCGGCCACCACAGCATGAACAGTGAAAAGACATCGAAGAAAATTGCGTTGTCATTGCTTGACTGGCGCAGACCCGCATTCGCGAACGCGCGCGTCATCGCGAGCACGTGCTCGCCGTGATCCTGGACCAGCGCGGTTGCACGTGCTCGAGACTGTCGAGCAGCGTGTGGTAATGCGCGACGTGGCCGATCGCCGCAAAGTTAATCCCGGCGAGACCGAGCCGCTTGAAGACGTCAGGTCCGTGTCGTTAGGAGTAGCCGATAGACTTCATAAAATAGTGAGCTCGTTGACGGTCGCGGCATCGCGCGCGCAACCACCGGGATGATCGAGCGATTATGGGGACTCGTCTCGAACAAGAAGCTCGATCCCGACGTCCCGCGATTTTCGATATTAATCACCGCCGCCACACCGCGCAGAAACTGCGGATCGCGCGCAATCGCTTCGGCGCCTAGGAGTCCCGCCTCTTCGCCGTCGGTGATCAGGAATCGGATCGTATTCCGGAACCGTTCGTGCCGGACGGCGCGTGCGACCTCGAGGATGACGGCGACGCCGCGCCGTCGTCGGATGCGCCGGGGCCGGCGGGACGAATCGTAGTGCGCGGTGACGAGCAGCGTTTCCGTCCGCGTATCGCCGGGAGCTCGGCCACGACGTTGGCGACCGGCGCGCAAAGCATCCGCCGCACAGCCGAATCCGCGTCGCACCTCAGGCTGATAGCCACGCTGCTGAAATGACGTTACCAACCGGCCCAAGACTGCATCGTGCGCGGCGGTCCCGACGGGATGCGGCGCGTCGTTGACGAAGATCATGGAGCGCGAACGGCACGGGCAGAGGAGAACACGGTGTCCGGAGCATCAGCGGGTTGCAGTCGCGGTCCGCTCAATCGAGCAGGAGGATCGCTAGAATAGCGGCAAGGACTATGAACAGGACTGTAGCTTCGCGGTTCGCGTTCACAGATCTCAGTTTATCTGCAAGCGCCCACCACGGAAGCCGTATTGCCTTGTCATAACAAGGCAGATTCTGATCGCATTGGCCAAAATTCGCATCGAGCAGGTAACGTTCCCAATAGTTCACGTTTGTGAATAAATTGGCACGTGGCGGCGCCTGTAGCAGATTATGGTGTGCACAAGGTTGCTGGCAGCATTGTCGATTGGAAGGCCCTTCGCGAAGAATTCCCGATTCTGCGTGAACAGGCCCACGGCCATCCTCTGATCTATTTTGATAGCGCGGCGACCTCCCAAAAGCCGCGTGTTGTGATCGAAGCGCTTCGGAACTTTTACGAGCATGAGAATGCAAATGTTCATCGTGGCCTGCACACGCTGAGCTCGCGTGCGACAGAAGCTTACGAAAAAGCGCGGCGGCGCGTTGCAGAATACATCGGCGCGGCGAGCGCGGACGAAATCGTCTTCACACGGGGGACCACTGAGAGCATTAATCTGGTGGCCCAGGCATGGGGCGGAAAATTTATTCACGAAGGAGATGTCATCCTCCTGACCGAAATGGAGCACCACAGCAATCTTGTGCCGTGGCAGTTGTTGGCGGAACGAACGGGCGCGCGCCTGCGCTTTGTGCCGGTTCTCGATGATGGGACTTTGGATCTCGAACAGCTGCCTGCGTTACTTACGCCAGAGGTAAAACTCTTTGCGTTTACCCATATCTCGAACTCGCTGGGCACAATTAATCCTGTGGCCGAGTTGTGTGAGAAAGCGCACGCCGTCGGCGCACTCACACTCGTGGATGCGGCACAGAGCGTCGGACATTTGACGATCGATGTGCGGGAAATGGGCTGCGATTTCGCGGCCTTCTCCGGACACAAAATGTGTGGCCCGACTGGTATTGGAGCGTTGTACGCGCGGAAAGAGATTCTTGATTCGATGCCGCCCTGGCACGGCGGCGGCGAAATGATCGTGAGCGTCGCCTTGGAAAAAAGCACATTTAAGAAAGCGCCACATCGGTTCGAAGCCGGCACGCCAAATATTGCCGGCGCAATCGGTCTCGCCGCGGCGATCGATTACGTTGATCGAATCGGACGCGCAGCCATTTTCGAACATGACTCTCAACTGGCGCGATATGCATTCGATCGCGTGAACGAATTACCAGGGACACGTGTTTTTGGACCAGCCGAGGAGCGCGGCGCCCTGGTTGGATTTGTGATGGAAGCGGCGCACCCGCACGACCTCACCACGTTCGCCGACCAATACGGGCTGGCGTTGCGAGGCGGGCATCATTGCAACCAGCCGTTGATGCGACGGTTCGGTGTGTCGGGCACAACGCGGGCCAGTTTCTATTTTTACAACACGATGGAGGAAATCGATCGAATGATTGAAATCCTGCACAAGGCTGCGCGTTTCTTTTCATGATGCGTGCGCCTTCCTGTCATTCTGAGCGTAGCGAAGAATCTCTGATCATCCGGTGGCCAGCGCGACAAGGCCAACCGAGATGTTTCGCTGCGCTCAACATGACAGACAGGGTAGCGAGGCTGGGGATCCAAAACGCTAAACAGGTACGTGCATGGAAATCGAAGAGCTATATCAGGAAGTCATTCTCGACCATTCGCGTCGGCCGCGGAATTTCGGAGAGCTGCCCGATGCCGCGGTCCGGGTGCACGGCGATAATCCCGCGTGCGGCGATGAAATTCATCTGGCAGTCAAATTCGACGCCGGCGGAGGGCTGGAAGACATCAAGTTCACCGGACGGGGATGCGCCATCAGCCAGGCGTCTGCGTCGTTGATGACGATGAAATTGAAGGGGAAAAGCCGCAAGGAAGCAGTGGAAATGCTTCACGCATTCCACGATCTGGTGACCAATGACGCAGGTGATGCGTCAAAACCCTTGGGCGATCTCCGCGTGATGAAGGGAGTGCGAAATTTTCCGCAGCGAGTGAAATGCGCGATGCTCCCCTGGCGGGCGGTGGAACAGGCATTCGAGCAAGGCGCCGGTGAAGCGACCGTTTCTACCGAACCAACGTAATCGCGTGAGGAAAGTATGCTTTACATGGTCGTCGAGCACTTCAAAGACCCGCCTGCGATCTATCGGCGGCTACAAGAAAAGGGCCGGCTGATGCCCGAGGGACTCGAATATGTTTCGAGCTGGATTGACGTCGATCTGAAAATCTGCTGGCAGCTGATGCGCTCCGACGATGAGTCGCTCTTCCAGACTTGGACGGACAATTGGAAAGATCTAATGGACTTCAAAATCGTGCCCGTTCGAACATCCGCTGAAGTGCGAGAGATGATGGAAAAGCAACTGTAGGGAACTCCGTCGGCGTTTCCGGCGCAGCAGCGTTACCCTTCATGCAGCGCGATGCTGGCACCGACCCAGGTTTTCTCAACGTTGAAATCGACACCCATCATTTTGCCCTGACTCATTCGCACAAGGTTGTTCACCAGAGTGGGATCGCGGTCGTTGTCCGGCCAGACAAACATCATCCGAATTTCGGCCTTCGATTTCTGGCCGTCGATCGTCGCCACAAACGGCGCGTAATCGACTTTCCTCTGCAAAATCCATTCATGTGGATCTTCTATAGCCGCGATTTTTTGACGCGTTGGCTCCATGTCCACGCCGTGACCGGCAAACGAATAAAGCGGTTTCAAAACGTAATTGTCGATCTTTTCACTCGTCGGGAATTCGTCGGCAAAGAAAGTTGGCGAGGTATGCTCGGTCTTTAAAAACGGCAATGAATGCTTACTGATCCGAAAATACCAATTCGGGTGGCCTACCCACGTGACATCAAGATCGTCTTGAAACCGAAACGGCAGATTCAAATCGGGACGGCGAACTAGCTCATCGAAAATTACCCGATTATAAATGCGCTCGATGCGCACTTCTCGTCCGTCTCGGTCATAAAACAACTGGCGTCCGCGTTTCTTGATTTTTGTAGCGCAAACCGGACGAATACCAAGAAGGGTTTCCGTGGCGGCGAAATCGATTCGCGTTTTTTGTTTTTCCGGCTCGATCTCCAGCAGGACGACGTTTTCTGAAGCCGAACCGGCGATGATGGTGCGCCGCAAAAGATCGAGATACGCCTCGTCTTTGATTCCACCAAATGAAGAAGTCCAGCTACGCGGGATGATCGGATACGCCTTGCGAATGCAACCAAGCAACAATAACTGAAATCCAAACAAGCTCGGGAAAGCTTGCAATTCAATCAGGCGTGGAACGAGCCGGTCGTCCTCTGCGCAGATGGCGAAATCAACGACGAGAAAGTTGGGATGCGCTGCTTCGTTTGGAACTTCCAGCCCTTTCGGGACCGCCGCAGCCGCGTGGGTTGCGAATTCTTGCGTCCGCATGGCATCGACAATCTCCTTCGCGGCGCGGGTCACTTCATCGGTGAAATCGCGTGTCAAAAAAATCGGCGTTTCTGAAATCCGAAAATCTGCCGGCCATTTCTCGGTTTCATTCACGCAGCGCACCAGCGCCGCGTATTTATCCGGCGTGAAATCAGCGTTAAAACGGGCGCGTAATTCGGGGTGCATATCGTTGAATGACGAATACCGAATGCCTAATGACGAAGGAATGACAAAGTCCCAGTGACAAAAAATCTATCCGGTGATCTTCAGCCATTCGCAAAGTCGGGACTTCCTTCGGTATTCGTCATTCGTGCTTCGTCATTTGGTCGACGCGTCCAAGTTCAGACGAGCGGCGACGATAAGGTTGAAGCAAAATCAAACCAGGAATTTCCCGTCCCTCATGACTTGCTCGCCATCGAACCAGATGTCGAAGTCGCGGCCGACGCAGTCGATGTGTGTCTTGGACACCCAGTTTGCGCCAGTATGCTCGGCGTAGGGATGACCAAAAGCGATGTGAACACCGGGGATTTTTTCATCCTGCAAAATGTTTCCAATGACACGCGTGCAAGCAGTGTTGGTGCCGATGGCAAATTCGCCCACGCGGTTGCTGTTTTCGTCAGTGCTGGTGTAGGCGCGAAATTCATCGCGCAAATCCTTGTTCTCCGATTTCAAAGAGCGGATCCGATTATTTTCCACTTCGATGGTGAGCGGGTTGGATTCCAGATCGCCGAAGCGTTCGCAGAGATAATCGCCCACTACGCCATCAACGACGAACACTCCGTTAGTGTTCATAGGCGCAGTGAAAATTTCGCCGCCGGGCAAGTTGCCCCATTTGTCCCGCGTGATGATCCCGCTCGTTTTGAGCCATTTCAATTTCGGAGACAGCTCAGCCTCAAACTCAGTGCCGTGCGGCGTTTTGCAGGTGACGCGTTCGGCTTTGCGGGCGCGTTCGACCAGGCGCTCGCTGAGGTCGTCAACTTTCACAAAGTCGGCCCGCATGCCTTCGAGCATGATTTGTCGGTTGATGTTCACCATATGACCGTGTCGGATTCTGTGATGATTTACTACAGCTGTCATTTCCGTGCGCGCAGAGAGCTCGCCCGGCTGCGTTTGGGCAGCGAAGATCGATACCTGTGAGAGAGCCAAATCGTCCAGGATAATCTCCGGCATGAATTTCAGCGGACGTCGCGCATGATGCTCCAGCACAAATAAACTGTAATCCGAACCGACCCGCTCCACTTCCGTTTGGAGCGCCGCCGCGATCTCGCGAGTCGCGGTGTCTGTGATGATTGTGATCCGCTCCTCTGGCTTTAATCGAAGGCAAACATTGATCGCATTACGCGCGCCCGGGATTAACTCAGGATCGATTGGATGAATATAGGCGCGGTCGGGCATATAAAAGTTTTCAGAATTACGCTGAAATCAGGAGCAGGCAAATCTTCTCTTGCTCCTGTCCACATCAACCGGGTCAAAGCCGTCTGGTAATGCTTCAATTACGATACACACAGATAGTAAGGTTTCGACGAACAGAGTTTGTGACTTTGCTGAAGTCACCTTACATGAAGATCGTAAAGCAAGGCTCTTCCAAGCGAATAGTATGAAATCGCAAATTCAGTTGCTGACTTACGTTGCTGCTGTGCTCTCAATTTTTGGAGCGTGGCCCTGCCCGGCACTCGGCGACCAACAACAGCAACCCTTTTCATTCCAAGTGCAAAAAAGTGATGTTGCGAAGGCCGAGAAACTGGCCGACGAGCTCACCTCACTTTCGCCGCGGGTAAATCGTGACGAAGCAAAGCTGCTTGCAGACTGCGCGTTCGCCACCGTAACCAAGCTCAGGCGGGAATACCGCATGTTTGGCACGCCGATTTTCAACAACTTCCTCATTTATCATGGCCTTAGGAAGCGTGGCTACTGCTACCAGTGGTCGGAGGATCTGCTCATCGCCATCGATGCGTTGCGGCTTAAGAGCCTCGAACTGCACTGGGGCGAATATGATCCAAACACGTGGCGCGAGAATAACTGCATCGTTGTGACTCCCAAAGGCCAGCCATTCAAGCAAGGGGTTATGCTGGAATGTTGGCGGCATCTGGGACACCTCTACTTCGGTCCGGTTGCCTCCGATTGGGAGACTTACGTGGAGAACAGCGCGTATGCGCGCCGTGTCCGCGACAGAGCAGCGGGCTCGAAGGTTTCCGAGCATAATCATCCCGTCGCTTTTCAGAGCGGCGTTGCAACAAAGGGAAAGCCTGGCGAATAGAAGCCGACTCTAACGGGCGGGGGTCCAAGTAACTACGAGTTGCAGAAATTTCTTGCGCGAGCGGCAACGCAGCTACAAGGTCGCTGCGCGATGAGCACGTCCGCGCGTTCAAGAAACCATGGGCGCATGTTTGTCGCGACTTGCGTTTTCGCGGCATTTGTCTGGGCACTGGCGCTGAGTGTTTCGCCGCAACTGCACCAGCGCGTCCACGCCGACGGGAATCGCCCGGATCACACGTGCGCGGTTACACTGATAGCGACCGGTAGCTATGATCATGCTGCACAGCCCCCGCTGATCAGTGCGCCTGATCTCCTCGCTCAATTTGGGACAGTTCCAGCGCTGAGCTCGACCTGGGTTCAGCCGCTTTTTCTCAAGGCGCACATCTTTGCGAACGCGCCGCCTGCTCACGGTTAAGCACGCAGCTGAGCCGCGTTCTCGCGGAGCGCTAGAAGTCAATTACTTCGCCTGAGTCGCGGCACGGTCTTCGTGCAAAAGCCGCCGCTTTTCCGCTGGCGTCACGTAATTCGTGAACGCTGCAACCAATCACAACTTTGAAAAACTTATTTGAAGAAAATCTCAATGAAAAAATTTCTGATCGTATCAGTCGCAGTGTCGCTCATGCGCAACATTGCTTTGGGTCAAGACGCTCCTTCTGCATCGGCCAGTCCAAGTCCTTCGCCTGCGGGCGCAGCAGAAGTGGAACGCGTGGTCGTCCAAAGTCAGGAGATGGACATTACGCGTGAACAGATCGTTCCGAGTCTCGGTGCTACCCGTTACACGGTGGGTCCCGACCGCCTCGATTCGCAGGCGCAGGGCGAAAATGCGCCGTTTAACCAAACGCTGTTGCGCTTCCCTGGTGTCGCACAGGACTCATTCGGGCAGCTTCACGTCCGCGGCGAACATGCAAATTTGCAATACCGCATCGACGACGTGCTTCTCCCGGAGAGTATTCCGGGTTTTGGCCAGGTACTGGAGACCCGCTTCGCGGACAACATTTCGCTCATTACTGGCGCGCTGCCGGCACAATTTGGATTTCGCAATACGGGCGTAATCGATATCCACACAAAGAACGGCGCCGTTTTCCAACAAGGCGATGCATCGGTTTACGGCGGAAGCTTCGACACCATTATGCCGAGCTTTGAGTACGGCGGTGTGACTGGGAAACTGAATTATTATTGGACCGGGAGTTACCTGCACGACGGCATTGGGATTGAGAACCCAACGGGCAGCGCCAACCCTCTCCACGACGACACCGATCAATATCGAATGTTTGGGTATTCGTCTTACATTATCGACGACACCAGCCGATTCGTATTGCTGACCAGCGGTTACCACGGTGATTTCGAGATTCCGAATAGTCCCGGGCAGACGCCGCAGTTCACCGACATGGGAAGATCGACATTCAATTCCGCTGCGCTCAATGAGACACAGGTCGAGCAGGATGCATATGCCATTCTCGCCTATCAAAAGAAGATTGACGATTTCAATATGCAGGCGTCGGTTTTCACCCTCTATAGTTCGGTCCTGTTTCGGCCAGATAATACCGGCGATCTTATTTTCAACGGCGTTGCCTCACGCGTTGATCGCGACATTTTCTCCAATGGAATCACGTTGGACGCGAGCTACAAACTCAACGATCAACACACGCTCCGCGGCGGATTCCTTATCACCGAGCAGCATGCCACCGTCGGAACGTCGACACTGGTTTTCCCGGTCGATGCCAATGGCAACCAGACCAGCGACATTCCCCTGCGCATTGTCGATAACTCCGGCAGGTACGGCTATTTCTATGGATTCTATTTGCAGGATGAATGGAAACCATTCGAACAACTCACCATCAATTTCGGCGGCCGCTTCGACATCGTGGACGCGTTCGCGCATGAGAACCAGCTCAGCCCGCGGATCAATATCGTCTATGAGCTATTCAAAGGGACCGCGTTGCACGCCGGTTACGCGCGATATTTCACCCCGCCTCCACTGGAGAATGTCGAACAAGGCACGGTTTCAAAGTTCGACGGCACAACCAACGAATCCGCAATTCGGCAGGATTCCGTCACGAAATCGGAGCGCGCGCATTATTTCGATGCGGGCGTGACGCAGAAAATTGCCGAGGGTTTCAATGTGGGCATCGATGGCTTTTATAAAAGCTCGCACTCGGTCCTGGACGAAGGCCAGTTCGGTGAAGCACTGATTCTTTCGTCGTTCAATTACAAGCGTGGCGAAATTTACGGAGGCGAATTCACGGCGAACTATGACAAGGGTGGCTTCACCGCGTATCTGAATGCGGCCTATGAATGGGCGCGCGGCACGAACGTCAGTTCCGCACAATTCCTATTCGATCCGGACGAGTTCGCCTATATCAAGAAGAACTGGGTCTTCCTCGACCACGATCAGCGTTTCAGCGGCTCGGCCGGCATTTCCTACACGTGGAAGGACTGGCAGGCGGGAATCGATGGACTCTATGGCAACGGGTTGCGCCAAGGTTTTGCCAATACTCAAAAGCTCAGTCCCTACGAGACATTCAACGTTCACTTGTCACGCCGGATCCAGATCACGGAGAAGACTGCCCTTAAAATCCGTTTCGATGTGGTGAACTTGTTCGACAAAGTCTATGAACTGCGCTCCGGCAGCGGCATCGGTGTCGGTGCGCCACAGTTTGGTCAGCGGCGCGGATTTTACGGCACCGTGGCCTACGAATTTTGAGCTGGCTCGCTCATCGTCACGCTTATGATCCGACCTTTTGTATGTGCTCTCATCCTTATCTTGTCGGCCTACGCCGCCGCGGCTGCGCAAGAGTCGGCATTAGCAGCGACTTCGCCTACGCCGAATCCTTCGAACACTGAGAAAATTACGTACACGGAAGTTAACGTCGATGGACCATATATCGCGATGACCTTTGATGACGGTCCGCACGCGACTAACACGCCGAAGCTGCTGGAGATGGCAGCGGAGAGGCACATCAAGCTCACCTTCTTTGTGCTTGGCGAATGCGTTGAGCAGAACCCGGACGTTCTCCGCCAGGAGGTCGCGGCAGGACATGAAATCGGTAATCACTCCTGGTCGCACCCTAATCTCGCGAAACTCTCGGACGCGAATGTTCGAAGCCAGCTTCAGCGGACCCAAGACATCGTCGTGCAGACCGCTGGTATAAAACCGAAGTTGATGCGTCCTCCGTACGGCGAGTTGACGAAACGGCAGCGCATATTGGTGAATCACGAGTTCGGCTACAAAGTCATCTTGTGGGACGTTGATCCGCTCGATTGGAAACGACCCGGCTCTGACATCGTCGCGCAACGCATCATCGCGGGCGCGCGGCCGGGGTCGATCATTTTGTCACATGACATCCATCCGCCGACGATTGCGGCGATGCCCCAAGTTTTTGACGCACTGCTCGCGAGAGGATTCAAATTCGTCACGGTCTCCGAGCTGCTCGCTATGGACAAAGGCGGCGAGCGACAACCGTCGAAATAATTCTGCTGGTCTTCGACGGAAGAAGCTTTGGTCACTAGTCGTTTCGATCTCACGAGCTTTGCCGACAAGATGTACTAATGGCGCGAGGCATCGGAACGCCGCAATTTGAACAACGCCACGATTTTTACGGAACGGTCGCCTGCCATTTTTGAGCGGATCTTTCGACAATCGTAGTATTTTGGTTTGGATGTAGAGTTATCGATGATCGATTGCGGATACTCACCCGGGGTATATTATATGTTCTGATGGCGCACACTATCGGAAACAAGAAGAAGCTCATCGACCGGGTGCGGCGGATTCGAGGGCAGATTGATGCTGTGGAAAAGGCGCTGCAGGCAGAAAGGGATTGTGGGGAAATACTCCAGCTTATCGCGGCGTCCCGCGGCGCCCTTAACGGCCTCATGGCCGAGATCCTCGAAGGCCATCTTCGTTTTCACATCGTCAACCCTAAAGCGAAGCCGAAGTCGAAACGGGCCGCCGCGCGTGAAGTGATCGACGTCGTGAAAACCTATTTGAAATAACAAGACTCTGGAAACCATGAACGTCGTAACAACCGAACGAGAAACAGGCGACGACCATGTTCCCGAGAATCATCGTGATCACGGTGGTGACCATCTCGAACACGGTCATGAGAATCTGGCAACCGAATACGTCCGTCTCGGGCTGATGGCGGTCGTCATCGTCGCCAGCCTAACCGGCTGGTGGCGGCACTGGATGTCGCGGGACTGGCTGGCGTTCGCGGCCACGCTGATTGGCGGCTTCCCTATCTACGAGGAAGCGTGGGAAAACCTGCGCAAGCGTCGCATGACAATGGAGCTCTCCATGACCATTGCGCTCGTTGCCGCGCTGTGCATCGGGCAGTTTCT
>JAALOD010000020.1:0-14937 GCA_013372845.1 Candidatus Udaeobacter sp. | reverse complement strand
GTATTCGCCGGCACGATCAACAAGGATGGCGTGCTCGAAGTGATCGTCGAGAAAATCGGGCGCGACACCACCTTTGGCAAAATCATCGAAATCGTCGAGCAGGCGGAAAAGTCTCGCGCGCCCGTGCAGCGGATCGCCGATCGGCTCGCGGCGGGATTGGTCTACTTCGCATTCGGCGCGGCGGCGTTCACACTTATTGTCACCCGCAATTTCACTTCGACTATTGCGGTGATCATCGTCGCTGGCGCGTGCGGCGTAGCAGCCGGTACGCCGCTCGCCATCCTCGCGGGAATCGGAAGCGCTGCGCGTCGCGGCATCATCACGAAAGGTGGGCTTTACCTCGAGCAGCTCAGCCGCGTTGACACTATCGTTCTGGACAAAACCGGCACACTCACGCTTGGAATTCCCGAAGTAACCGCCGTGCGAGCAATCAATAACGCGACAGAGAATGACGTGCTCCAGACCGCTGCCATCGCCGAGCAACATTCCGAGCACCCGCTCGGAGAAGCGATCGTGCGTTGTGCCCACGAGCACAATTTGTCGCTGCGCGAGTATTCGCAATTGCGTTACTCGCCGGGAAAAGGGATTGTTTGTGAGGAATCGAACACACGCATCTTCGTCGGAACCCGCGCTCTTTTTGAAGAGAATGGCGTGCCGGTTCCGGCAGACGCACTTTCCGAAGTTGAGGGTGGTAACGGCGCTTGCAAAACTGTTGTGCTGGTCGGGCGCGACCAAAAGATTCTTGGCGCCGTGACCCTGGCCGATCAGCTTCGCGCCGAAGCGAGGCAGGCAGTGAACGATCTCAAAGCGCAGGGTTATCGCGTCATTCTGTTGACCGGTGACAGCTCCGATACCGCACGTGCCATCGGTCGCGAACTGGGCGTCGATAAAGCGATCGGCGATCTTTTGCCCGAGCAGAAAGTGGAAAAAATCCGCGAGCTGCTGCGTACGGGCCGCAAAGTGGCAATGGTCGGCGATGGCGTGAACGATGCGCCCGCGCTGGCTGAGGCCACGGTGGGTGTCGCGATGGGACAGGGCAGCGATGTCGCGCTGGAGACCGCCGACGTTACGCTTATGACCAGTGATCTTTCGCGTCTCGTGGAAGTGCTCGCGATCAGCAAGCGCTGCTATCGCGTAATTATGTTTAACTTTTGGGGAACAATCGGCGTGGATACCGTCGGCATCATATTGGCGTTTTTCGGTCTGCTTGCGCCGATCATAGCGGCGCTCATTCACGTCGGCTCGGAATTGGCTTTCATTCTCAATTCCGCCCGGCTGTTCCGCCAACAACCACCCGGACCTTCTTGACGGCTGGGCTACGTTCTACTGCGAGAACCAGAGTCTTAGCCTGCGCCGGGCGTTGATCTGCGATGGCGCTGGCAGCCTTTGGCGACAGCAAAATAATGAATGGTCAAGTCACTCTCTGGCAGGTCGTCGCGGCCTATGTTTTCGCCCTTGCCGGTGGATCGATCAGCACGTCTCTGCACTTAGGGCACAAGCCGCTTTGCGCGCTGATTAGTTTCGCAGCCGGAACCCTTCTGGGCGTAACGCTCTTTGCCATTTTGCCCGAAAGCCTGGGCGACAGTCCTTGGTGGGCTGTAGCCTTGGCGGCGGCGACTGGATACGCCCTGTTCTTCTTCATCAGCAAATACGTCCATCATGTTTGCCCTGCTTGCGCTGCCAGCCATTTCGACGCGGATGCAACACGCCATTTCAGCGAGATTGCCACTGCGCTGATTGTGGCACTGGCGATTCACAGCACGACCGACGGTTTGGCGTTGGGAATTCAGCAGGAAGCTCCTGCAACGGAAGCGGTCAAGTGGTCCTTATTCTCCGCGCTCTGCATTCACAAAGTTCCGGAAGGTCTGGCGCTAGGCAGCCTTTTGATTGGCGCTGGATTGCAACGCAGCGGTGCGCTCGGTTGGGTTGCCGCAGTTGAAGCAACGACTCTCCTCGGTGGCGTGATTGGCTATTTCTTCCTGGCGAAGGTTTCCACGTTTTGGCTCGGCTTAATCATGGCGCATGTTGGCGGTGGATTTTTCTATCTGGCTGCGCACGCGGTGCTCGGAGAAATGTTGAAGCACGGAAAAGCCTTGTTCTGACAAGTTTTCGGCGGGAATCGCATTGATCGCGGTCCTCAATCTTGCCCTGAGGATGCTTGGTAGCAGTCGCTCGTTGTAGAGGCACTTGTGCCAAGCGCCTGATATTTTAGCTTCGGCGTTTGACACGAACGCCGCTACAACATGCATTTTTTCCATTACCACGACGGAAGCTTTGGAGCCTGATTAAATGTTGTTGTGACTGAATCCATGGAACCTTAACGCCAACATCATGTCTTACGGACATTCACACTCGCCCGCGAATTTCGATCGCGCATTCATCATCGGAATTCTATTGAACTCCGGATTTGTCATGACCGAAGCGGTCTTCGGTTTCCTCTCCCACTCGCTCGCATTGCTCGCCGACGCGGGTCACAACCTCGGCGACGTGTTGGGGCTTGTGATGGCTTGGACGGCCAGCTATCTCGTTAAGCGCGCGCCGACTCGCCGCCACACTTACGGATTTCGTGCGTCTTCAATTCTCGCTGCGCTCGCCAACGCGATTATTCTGCTGGTTGTTACGGGCGCGCTTTCGTGGGAGGCAATTCGGCGGCTGATCCATCCCGAGCCCGTCATGGGAACGACCATGATCTGGGTCGCTGCGGTTGGCGTCGTTATCAATAGCGTGACCGCTCTGATGTTTATGTCGGGCCGTAAACGTGACCTAAATCTGCAGGGCGGCTTCATGCACATGGCGGCCGACGCCGCGGTCACGTTCGGCGTCGTGGTCGCGGGCATCGCGATTTACTTCACGCAATGGCTCTGGCTTGATCCGGTCATTAGTTTGCTGATCGGTGTCGTCATCGCGGTCGGCACTTGGGGATTGCTCCGCGAGTCACTCAACCTCTCGCTGGCCGCCGTACCCACCGGTATCGATTCCGCCGCCGTGGAAAATTATCTCTCCAAACTGCCCGGGGTTGCCAAAGTCCACGATCTCCACATTTGGGCCATGAGCACGACGGAGATCGCGATTACAGCGCATCTCGTAAAGCCAGATGGAAAGATCGACGATCCGCTTTTAGCTCGGATCCAAGATCAACTGCGCGATCGCTTCGGCATCGGGCATATGACCATTCAACTGGAGTGTGGCGGCCCCGATAGCTTATGTGCGCAAGAGTCCGCTCATGTGGTGTAGCCACGCTCTTCGTTCGTGGCTAGCTTTGGCTAGTGCATTCGTTTCGGTATCGCGACGGCCAGCTTCACTGCGAGGATGTCGATCTTGCCCGCGTCGCGGAGGAACTCGGCACGCCGACTTATGTTTACAGCGCCGGAACAATTCTCGATCACTACGCACGCCTGGACGCTGCGCTTGCACCGCTGGACCATCTGATCTGTTACGCAGTCAAAGCAAACTCAAATCGCGCGATCCTGAAGTTGCTCGCCAATGCAGGCGCAGGTTTCGACATCGTTTCGGGCGGCGAACTTTATCGCGTACTCGCGGCTGGTGGCGATTCCGCCAAGTGCACGTTCGCAGGAGTGGGCAAGTCGCGTGAGGAAATCGAGTACGCGCTTGAGCAGGGCGTTTGCAGCTTCAATGTCGAGAGTGAAGCGGAGTTGGACCACATCGATCGGATCGCGGGTGCAAAAAAAACACGCGCGCCGATTGCATTGCGCGTGAATCCCGATGTCGATCCGCACACCCATCAGTACATCTCAACTGGCTCGCACGAAAATAAATTCGGTATCGCGCTGGAGCGCATCGGCGCGGTTTACGAGCAAGCCGCAAAAATGCGCAATGTCGAGATTGTTGGCGCGCAAATGCATATCGGTTCGCAAATTGCAGAAGCGAAACCCTTCGCGAGCGCGATCGGAAAAGTGGCGCCGGTCGTGCGCGAGCTGAAATCAAAATACGGAATCAAGTTCCTTAGCGTTGGTGGCGGCATGGGAATTATTTACCAGCGCGCACTCGAGAGCGGATCGGGCAAATGGTGGCGCGAGCACGGCAACGAATCGTTTGCGTTCAGCGTCCGCGATTACGCTGAGGCAATTGTTCCACCCTTGCGCGAGCTTGACGTTCGAATCCTGGTCGAGCCTGGCCGTTTCCTTGTAGGAAACGGTGGCGTATTGCTGACCCGCGTGCGTTACATCAAAAAAACAGGCGCGAAGAAATTCGCTATTGTCGATGCCGGCATGAACGACCTGATTCGACCTGCGCTTTATCAGAGCTATCACGAGATCGTGCCGGTCTGTAGGGCGTCTGTGTCAGACGCCGGCAGGGAGAAGATCGATATTGTTGGGCCGGTATGCGAGTCAGGCGATTTCTTTGCGCTGGATCGGGAAATGCCAGAACTACATGAAGGCGATCTGCTCGCCATCATGAGCGCCGGGGCATACGGCTTTGTGATGGCGTCCAATTATAACTCGCGCCCAATGCCCGCGGAAGCGCTGGTTCGTGGCGACAAGTTCGCGCTAATTCGAAAACGGCAAACATGGGAAGATTTGGTGCGCGGCGAGATCAATCCCGAGTGGTAGGGACGGACCGCGGGGCGTCCGCGAATGAATGCGTGTCCTCGGCGCGCTCGGCGATCGCGCCCTACGAACTTGCGAAATTTCGCGGCGTGCTTAAATAGTCGTCTGCCTGCGATGCTAACACGCCTTCTGCTTGCTTCTTTTCTATTGATATTCACGCTCGGCGCGAAAGCCGCTCAACCGACACAGGGTGAATACGTCATTCTCGTCGGAGGACCATCCATGTACCAGTGGGAAAAGTACAAGACTTATCCGCATGATCATTGGTGGGCGAACTTTGTCCGGGCTGCCCGTATACGCACCGAACAATTACGAACCGAGCTCGGGGCGGACGCAAAGATTACCTGGCTCGTTTATCGGCAGGGTTACGAGGACCGTGCCAAACAGGAGCACCAGGATCTGATCAGCCTCATCGGTTCCGTGCGTGACAAATTTAATATCAACCTCGTCTGGTTTGGTCCCGGCTCCGCGGTGATCAACTATCTAAACAACGGCGAACCGCGAGATCAGGTGAAGGTCATCGGCTTTGAATTTTTCGGCCACTCAAACCGGGCGTGTTTCATGTTCGATTACAGCAACAATATCGACAGCGCTTGTAAGTCGTGGTTGCACGAAAACGATCTAACCAAAATCAACCGTCATGTTTTCGCCCGTCGCGCCTACGCCAAGAGCTGGGGATGCCACACCGGGGAAGAAATGTCGAAAAAATGGTACGCCGCCACTGGCGTCCACATGATTGGCGCCATTGGCAAGACCCAGTTCATGATGGAAGAATTGCCAATCCTCATTTCCGACGGCGGCAAGTGGGTGAATTGAAAATGACGAAGCACGAATGACGAAGGAAGCCCGAATGCTCAAATGACGAAAATGCGCACGGCCCTTTCTTTCATCATTCGGATTTAGTCATTCTTTCGGCATTAGACATTCGTCATTCGTCATTCTGTCGTTTATCATCCGAACGCCATGAAGTTGGGTGAGCTCGAGGCGCTCTATCATCAGCCCCTATTTGACGTCATTTCGCAAAGCCGCGCTGTTCATCTTCAGCATTGGCGTGGCGAAGAAGTGCAGCGGTGCAGTTTGCTCAGCATCAAGACCGGCGGCTGCAGCGAAGACTGCGCTTATTGCGCGCAGTCCGCTCGTTATTCCACCGGCATTGAGCGCGAAGATTTACTATCTCTGGACGATGTCATGGCTGCCGCCCAGCGGGCGCGCTCACAAGGCGCGACGCGGTTTTGCATGGGCGCAGCCTGGCGCGGCGTACGCGATGGTTCGGAAAAATTTGAGCGCGTGCTGGAGATTGTTCGGGAAGTTAGCCAGCTCGGCATGGAAGTATGCGTGACGCTCGGAGAAATCGGTTCCGTGGAAGCGCGCAAACTTAAAGCCGCCGGAGTCACAGCCTACAACCATAATCTCGACACTTCTCCCGAGTTTTATCCGGAAATTGTGAGCACGCATACATTTCAGGACCGGCTCGACACCATCGCCGCAGTGCAGGAAAGCGGCATGTCGGTTTGTTGCGGTGGGATTATCGGCATGGGGGAAACAGAGACCGATCGGTTGCGAATGCTGGAGGTCTTGAGCAACTTTGATCCGCCTCCCGAAAGTGTGCCGATCAACTGTTTAATGCCGATGCCTGGCACCCCGTTGGCCGAGCAAGCGCCGGTGGATATCTTTGAGCTGGTTCGTCTGATTGCTGTGACACGAATCGCGCTGCCGAAGGCGCGAGTTCGCCTGGCGGCAGGGCGCACTCGGCTTTCACGCGAGGGTCAGGCACTCTGTTTTTTCGCAGGCGCGAATTCGATTTTTTACGGCGACAAACTTCTCACCGCGAAAAACCCGGCAGCCGATGTGGATGTAACTCTTTTGCGCGAGCTCGGGCTGCAGCCTCAACGAGCGACGGCTTCGTAGCCGTTCGTCCCTTAGTTGCCAGGAGCTAAGATTTAGATCGACATCGGCCAAGCGTTTTGAGATGAAGCTTTTCGGGCTCGCTGGGACTCAACAAGAACCTCAACCGAAAGAGATTATGGACTGGAAAAAATTCTTCATCGCATTTGTTGCAGCGTTTGGTTTCCTCTTTCTGTTTGGCTTCCTTTGGTACGCGATACTCATGCACGGTGCGCATCAGGAAGTGCCAGCTCTCTTCCGAACCGAATCCGAGTTTAAGGAGCATTTCCTGTGGCTTGTTCTGGGACACATCGTGATGGCGTTCTTTCTGACGCTGCTATGCGTTCGCTTCGTTCCGGCGGGCGGCGCGGGCCCATGCGCCCTGTTGGGGCTGTTGATAGCGCTGGTTTATGAGGGTCCCCACCTGATCACGTTCGCTGTACAGCCGATCACGATTAAGATCCTGTGCGGCTGGATTGTCGGTAGTTTGATCCAGTTTATCGTTGCCGGCGCAACCATTGGCACGATTTATAAATCCAGCTCACCCGCCACGCGTTAAATTCGAAATTTATGAAACGATTCATCATCGCGTTCATCGCCGCGTTTGTCTTCATCTTCTTGTGGGGATGGTTCTATAACGGCGTGCTACTGAAAGATGTTTTTGCTGAAGCGCAAAGTCTGTTTCGGCCCCGTGAAGAAATGATGAGCCTGTTTCACTGGATCATTATTGGCCAGGCAGGTTTGGCGCTTTCTTTTGTCATGATTTACGCCAGCGGTTTCGCCGGAGGCGGAATCGCATCAGGCGTTCGTCTCGGGATCATGTTGGAGATCCTGGCGGTCAGTGCGCGTTGCGCGTTTTATGCGACGCAACCATTTCCAGCAAAGCTTCTCGTGCTCATTAGCATCGGCGGCTTCATCGAAATGATCGTCACCGGTGTAATCGTTGGCGCGATTTACAAACCCGCGACTGCGCAAGGATCGTAGCGACGGAGTCGATCTCGACCCCTAGCGAGGGACGAGCCGTCGGTCGCGGGCGCTTTTGACTGGGGAGCACAGGCTGCCAGCCTGTTCGTCGCGGCAGCCTGCCGAGACGCTACATGCCATCCCAGATCTCGCCTCCGCGAAAATTGCCGGCAGGCTGCCGACAACTGCAGGCTCGCAGCCTGCGCTCCCCGGAGTCCGCGATTACCATTTTACGGTTGGACGCAGGGCGTGGGGCGTTGAACGTTGGCGTCCATGGAAAAACCTTCGCAAACTCCGGCGGTTCTCGGTTATCGCATGCCGGCGGAATGGGAACCGCACGCGGCAACGTGGCTTTCATGGCCGCGGCGCGAAGGAATCAGTTTCCCGGACTCATTCGACCGCGTTATGCCCGCGTTGCGAGCAATGGTCGAGGCGCTGATCGAATCGGAGCAAGTTTGCATCAATATCCGCGATGCCACGCACGAAGCCGAAGCGCGCGAAGTGTTACGCGGATTACCGACGGAACGAATTTCCTTTCACCTGGTCCCCACAAACGAGCCTTGGTGCCGTGATCACGGACCGATATTTTTGACGCGCGACGAGCGTTGGAGCCGTCTCGCCCCCGAACCGGGGCAAAGTGTGCGGCGCGCGGGCGCGCCGGCTCCACTTGCGGTCGTGGACTGGGATTACAACGCCTGGGGAAACAAATATCCGCCATTCGATTTGGATGAAGTTGCGCCAACGCGCGTTGCAGAAATCCTCGATGTTCCGGTGTTTTATCCTGGCATGATTTTGGAAGGCGGCGCGATTGATGTGAACGGCGCGGGCGCGCTGCTTACCACCGAGTCGTGTTTATTAAACAAAAATCGAAATCCAAATCTTTCGCGCGAAGCGATTGAACAACGGCTGCGGGATTACCTGGGCGTTCGCGATATTCTCTGGCTCGGCGACGGAATCGCTGGCGACGACACGGACGGCCACATCGACGATTTGGCGCGGTTTGTCTCCGAATCGACCGTTGTGACTGTTATCGAAGAAAATCGCGACGACGAAAATTACGAGCCGCTGCAGAAGAATCTCGCGCGCCTGCAGGCGATGAAAATTGCCGGTCGCGCGATTGAGGTGATTGCGCTTCCGATGCCGAAGAAGATCATGCGAGAAGGGTTACGGCTGCCGGCTACGTATGCGAACTTCTACATCGCAAACACCTGCGTGTTGGTGCCAACGTTCGCCGACCCTGCCGATCACGCTGCACTGTCGATCCTTCGCGAATGTTTCCCTAATCGCCGCGTTATCGGGATTGATTGCCGCGAACTGATTTGGGGACTGGGCGCATTTCATTGCCTCACGCAGCAGCAACCGGCGGTGTGATTTGTCATTCCGAGCGACGTCGAGGGAATCCCGTTGCGGAACCTTACGTTATTCGCGGGATCCTTCGACTTCGCTGCGCTCCGCTCAGGATGACGCACGAATTTAATCAGCTGTCGGTCCCGGTTTGTAACCACTTTTCAGAATTGCATCGTGAAGATCGGGCGGATGCGTCTTCCGCGCGTCAAACGTGACGATGACACGCTCATGCTTCAGATCGACTTTTACATCTTTCACGCCAGCAATTTTCTTCAGCACCGGTCGCAGCTTGCGCACACAATCATCGCAATCTTCGCCTTCGGTGGCGATCTCGATCGTTTCCAGGACGGCGTGATCGGCCCGCTCAGGAGTGAATGGGTCGGCTGGGTCAGGATCGTTTGGTCGTGCGGGGTCCATCTTTGTTTTTTTAAATTAAACGTGCGACACCCGCGCAACGGTCGTCTTGTGCCCTTTGTCATATTGGGCAGCAAACATCCGCTATTGCCCTGTGAATGCATAGAAAGAATGATCTGAGATTCTTCGCTTCGCTCAGAATGACAGCTACACCTTCACGCGTCGATCGGCAGCGGTCTGAAGAGGGTTAACAGATTCCAACTTCGTGGACGCCACTTCGCGCGCTACGGGCTCGAGCACGTGCCAGACGGTTTCGGCAAGAATCTTTTGGCCGTCTGCGTTTGGATGAATTCCATCGGACAAATTCATTGAGGGATCGCCTGCCACGCTCTGCAGGAGGTATGGTACGAGTGCCGCGCCGTTTTTGGCAGCGAGATCGGCAAACATTTTGCCAAACGCGGAAACGTAATCGCCGGTTGCGTAATTGGGTAGTTGCATTCCGGCGATCACCACTCGCACACGTGGATTTCGCCCCTTCACCTTATCGATGATCTGCTGAAGATTGTTTTGGATTTGATCGACTGGCACTCCTCGAAAAGCATCGTTGATCCCGAGCTCCACAATGAAGATGTCGATCTTGCGTTTCAGGTGAGCCGGGAGCCGCTCCAAGCCGCCTTCCGTGGTGCCCCCGGCCGCGCTGGCGTTGGTTACCTGAAAATTCAAGCCGGCAGCGCGTAACTTCTTTGCGAGTAACATCGGATAGGCTTCGCTTGGCGTGAGTCCGAAACCCTGAGAAAGACTATCACCCAGGACGAGAATCGTTTTCGTCGGGCTGGCGTGAACGATCTGAAGGGAAAAGACTGACCAGGCAATAAGTAGTGCGATGCAGACTCTCACAATGCAACGCTCAGCGCTTAAGCTGCAGCTCTCAACTCCCGCCGTGCCATCGGCTTCCACCCGATTCCCCGATCGGCAAGATGCCGATCCCACCGCTTCGGAGTTGGACGTTGAAGTTTTTCCGCGTAACGGTTTAACTCTTCAACCCTTTAACCCTTTAACTATTTCTATGGCCAACTACGCAATCAACGGTTTCGGGCGCATCGGACGCAACGTCCTTCGCGCCATGACGCAAAAACAAGTCCAGCAAGTCCTCGCCATCAATGATCTGACCGATACGCACACCCTCGCGCATTTGCTCAAATGGGACTCAGTGCACGGCAAATTCGACGGCGAAATCGGTTATGACGACGAAAACATCATCGTACGCGGGCACAAAATTAGAATCCTGAAGGACCGCGATCCGGCGAACCTGCCTTGGAAAAAACTGGACATTGATGTTGTGCTGGAGTCGACCGGGTTCTTCACCAGCCGCGACAAAGCCGAACTGCATTTAAAAGCAGGCGCCAAACGAGTGCTGATCAGCGCGCCAGCAAAAAACCCCGACGTAACGATTTGTATCGGTGTGAACGACGACGTCTTCGATCCTGCAAAGGACAAGATTGTTTCCAACGCGAGCTGCACCACGAATTGTCTCGCGCCGATGGCGAAGGTTTTGCATGACAAATTCGGAATCGCGCATGGATTCATGAGCACCATACACAGTTACACGAACGACCAGCGCATCCTCGATTTTCCGCATCAGGATTTGAGACGCGCGCGAGCGGCGGCGATCAATATCATCCCTTCTACCACGGGCGCAGCCAAGGCAATCGGCGAAGTCATTCCGGAATTAAAAGGGAAACTGAATGGGGGCGCGTTCCGTGTGCCCACTCCGGACGGTTCGGTTACAGATTTCACGGCAGTGCTGGAAAAGGACGCGACCGTGGATGCGATCAATGCGGCGTTCAAAGAAGCTGCGTCGGCTAAAAGCTACAAAGGCGTGGTCGAATACAGCGATGAAGCGCTCGTTTCGCAGGATATCGTGGGCAATCCACACTCCTGCATTTTCGACAGCAAATTGACGCTTACACTTGGGAACCGGTTCGTAAAGGTGGTCGGCTGGTACGACAACGAATGGGGCTACAGCAATCGCTGCGTGGAATTGATGGAAATGCTGGCCGGATAGTCCTTCTTGCTCGTGCTCCTGCTCGTGATTGTTTTCAATTGAGAAATGACGAAGCTTTCACTTCGTGATCTTAATGTGCGCGGAAAACGCGTGTTGGTGCGAGTGGATTTCAACGTGCCGACGGAAATGCGCGGCCGCAAGGTCCGTATCATGGACGATACGCGGATTCGCGAAAGTCTGCCCACGATCAACTATCTGCGCGAGCACGGAGCGAAAACGATTTTGATGTCGCACTTTGGCCGTCCCAAAGGGAAGCCAGTTGAAAAATATTCGCTTCGTCCCATCGGCGATTATTTGCACTCGCTAATCCATCAGCCGGTCATTTTCAGTCACGACACGATTGGCGAAGTGCCGGAAAAAGTCGTCGGACATATGCACAACGGCGACGTTGCACTCCTCGAGAACTTGAGATTCCAGCCCGGTGAAGAAGCGAACGACCCCAATTTTGCCAAAGCGCTCGCCAGTCTCGGCGATCTGTATGTCAACGATGCGTTTGGCGCCGCTCATCGCGCGCACGCGTCCACAGTGGGGATCACAAAATTCGTGAGCGAATCGGCGATGGGTTTTCTGATGGAGAAGGAATTGAAACACCTGCGTGACGGCCTTGAGAATCCGGCCAAGCCCTTCGTTGTCATTTTAGGCGGCGCCAAAGTTTCCGATAAAATCGGCGTTTTGAAGGCGCTAATGGAAAAGGCCGATGTCATTTTGATTGGTGGCGCAATGGCAAACACGTTTCTAAAGGCGGAAGGGATTCCGGTCGGCGCAAGCAAGGTCGAATCGGACAAGCTCGATCTTGCGCGCGAGCTTCTCGAGATGGCGAAGAAACGCGGCGTAAAATTTCTGCTTCCGATTGACGCCGTGGAAGCAGAGGAAATTCGCGCCGGCGCCAACATGCGAAACACAAGTCGACTCTCGCCACAGCATGGGATCAGTGATGGATGGCAGGCAGTCGATATCGGCGCGGCGACGATTGCCCTTTACCAAGAGGAAATCGCCAGGGGCGAAACCATTCTGTGGAACGGGCCGCTCGGCGTGTTCGAGATTCCCGAGTTCGGCGAGGGAACAATTGCAATCGCAGAAGCGCTTGCCCAATTGGGCGCGACGACAATCATAGGCGGCGGCGATTCTGTGACCGCAGTGAAACAGGCCGGGCTTGCCGGCAAAATGACGTTCATCTCCACCGGCGGCGGCGCGTCGCTTGAGTTATTGGAGGGCAAGGAATTGCCCGGCGTGGCTGCGTTAAGCGACAGGAAATAAGCTGTGCCAGTTCGCGAGGTCGTTTCGAAGGTTCACGTTGACCCTCCAGCGCCAGGCAAACCGACGGGCCGCAAGCCTGTAATCCAGGCGCTGACTAATTCGGCCATTTGTGCAGCTGCATTCCTTATAACTTGCGTAGGTTTACGCGCGGTTCTGCCATTTCCAGAAATCGACGGGGGGGTCTCACAGAAATTCCGATTCTTCTCCGCGCACAAGGATGAATTTGACACACTCTTTATTGGGTCGAGCCGCGTCTACTTTCAGATCTCGCCCGCTATTTTTGATCGCGTCACACGCGAGAGTGGGCTGCCGACGCACAGCTTCAACTTCGGTATTGGCGGCATGTATTTGCCGGAAACCGCTTATCTGCTTGAGCAGATCTTAAACCTGAAGCCGCGCAACTTGAGATGGGTTTTCATTGAATACGATGAACTGCAAACAAAGTGGTCCCCTGAGAACCAGACCAGCCGACGTGCGCTCTATTGGGCCGATTGGAAGCGGGTATCGCTCCTTTTACGAAAACTTACCGATGCCGGCACGGATCCGCTTTGGCTGCCGAATCCTTCGAAGCTTCACGACATTGTTCTGCGTCAAAAAGACGAGAAAAATACGCGTAGCCTGCTGACGTTCTATGCGACGCAGGTTGAAAGAAATTATACGAACGTCTCAAGAGCAGCTGATGTTCTATACTATTTTTTGGGCCGCGACACAAAGGAACGTCGCGCGAGCTACCTTGGCGCGGGTAGCGATGGTTACGTCACCAGACCGAATCGAATATCTCCCAGCCAGACCGCAGCGTATGAGCGTGGGCTCGCCGCTGCGATGGTAGAAGCCGGCACGCGTCCTCTTTCACCTTATGCCGTCGAGGCGTACCGGCAGTGCGCGCAAGAAGTCAGAAGTATTGGAGCCGCGCCAGTCTTTTTAATCACGCCAAGCACAACGCAAATTAACACGGCCGCGGAACGTACAGAGGCCCCCGGCTTTGTGATGGCGTTTAATAACCCCCGAGTTTATCCGAACCTCTATCACAGCAGCGTGCGTCGCGATGGGCAACATCTGACTAAATCGGGAGCAGAAGAATTCACGCGCGTTGTGGCGGCGAATTTCGTGGAGCTTGCGCGAGCAGGCGAAATCAAGTGATCAAAAAACCAATGGCGACCGGTTTAACTTCGCATCCCATTCTCTGTTCGAATGTCTTTCGTTGAATTTCGTTTCCTCTGGTTTTTTCTGGTTGTGTTCATCGTCTACTGGGCGATGCGCAATAACACCGCGCGAAAGGTGTGGCTTCTCCTCTGCAGCTATGCTTTTTACGCAGCCTGGAGTTGGAAGTTCACATTCCTAGTCCTCGGATCCACGACGGTCGATTACATCGTCGGCCAAATGCTCGGACGCACCGAAAGTCCGGCATGGCGACGCTTCTGGATTGCCGCCAGCGTGTGCGTCAATCTCGGCGTCCTGGGTTTTTTCAAATACTTTAACTTTTTTATCTCTTCGGCGTCCGGGTTTCTGGCGTGGATTGGCCTACCGGCGAGCGTGAACACGCTCAACATTATTTTGCCGGTCGGCATTAGCTTCTACACGTTTCACTCGATGAGTTACACGATCGACGTGTACCGCGGCAAGCAGCGCCCCATTTCGAATTTTGTCGATCTTGCGTTGTTCGTGAGTTTTTTCCCGCCATTGGTGGCGGGGCCAATCGTCCGCGCCGTGTACTTTTTGCCGCAGCTGGTTTCGGTCAAGAAGTTTTCCAATGTCGATGTGCGTGGCGCGGTGATGTTATTCCTGGTGGGATTCATCAAGAAGGCCTGCATCGCCGATGGAGTCGCGCCGACTGTCGACCGGTACTTCGCTCATCCGGCGAACTTCACGGCAACGAGCGCGTGGATTGGTGTGCTGTTCTACGCAATCCAGATTTACTGCGACTTTTCCGGATACACAGACATGGCCATCGCGGCTGCCCGGTTACTTGGGTACCAATTGCCGAACAACTTCCAGTTTCCATACTTTGCCCGGAGCGTCTCTGATTTCTGGCGGCGCTGGCACATTAGTCTCTCGAGTTGGCTGCGCGATTACCTCTACATTCCACTTGGTGGAAATCGCGGCTCGCGTGGGTTTGCTTACCGCAATGTCATGATCACGATGCTGCTCGGCGGACTCTGGCACGGAGCTGCATGGACGTTCGTTATCTGGGGCGCGTTACATGGAACGGCGCTCCTCATTCATCGCGAGTGGATCCGCCTTACCGAGGGTCTTAAGTGGGCTGCGCGGGCGATGCGCTGGCTTGCCTGGCCGATTACGATCTATGCGGTGTGCGTTGCCTGGATCTTTTTCCGCGCGCATGACCTCAGTAGCGCGGGAACAATACTAAAGCAGTTCACCCTGTTTCACGGCGGTGGTAACGAACATTTCCACCGCTGGTTCCTTTTGCTGATTGGCGCACTAGCCTTAATTCATTGGCTCAATTCTCGCAAATGGTTTGCAGAATGGTGGCGACAATGG
>JAALOD010000002.1:29427-90688 GCA_013372845.1 Candidatus Udaeobacter sp. | reverse complement strand
GTCTGCCGGGACGACGTGAACAATTATCAACGACCCGCTGCATTCTGCGGCGCGTTTTGCGGCGTACTGCAGCGCACGCGCGGAGGAGTCGGAGAAATCGACCGGCACCAAAATGCGTTCTGGTTTGACACGAGAACGACGACTTCGCCTGGGTGGTTCCGTTGGCATATTGGTTATTTTCGCGCCGCTGGAGGAACAACGGCTACTGTCATCTTTGCATGATGCAAGACAGCGCGCGAAACCGACCCCAAGAGTACGCGGCCTAAACCTTGTCGCTGGTGAGTTCCGACGACGATCAGATCGACGTGTCGTTTGCTCGCGATTTCGAACAGGTATCCTTCCGGAGTTCCCCAGCCGGACTCTACGATGGCCGTCACTTGTTGCTCCGGCAGGAACGTGGCGACACGTTCTGTGAGATCGCGTTCAAGTACTTTTTGATTTTTTTTTGGATTCACTGCCAACGGCGGCGATCCCTGATAGCGCAACCTGCGTGTTTCATCCGGCGGCCAGCTGCTGTAAAGTACCGTGCTTTGGCATTGGCCGATCTCCCGCAGCTGATTAACCCAATCCAAAGCGGCATCGCTGGCAGCGGAAAAATCGTATCCTACTAGAACTTTCAACGGGTATTCGCCGCGAATCCACGAGCCAAATCTCCCACCACGACGCACCACTAACGTGGGGGTGCGCGAAGTTTCGGCCGTACGCTCGGCTACGCTTCCGAGGAGTAATCGTCGGGCGAGACCGTGCCCGACCGCTCCGACGACAATGAATCGCGCCTTTGATTTCTTGGCCGCCGTTACTAATTCGTCACAGGCGGAACCAGAAAGAAATTTTTCGTCGACCTGCGTTCCCAGCTCGCGCACCCGCTGCGCTTCATCATCTAGGTCACCCCGTCTTTGCAAAATCGCAGCTTCAAGCACAACTGGATTAGACACGAGAGCCCCAAGCAATTGGTCCACATGGACAAGAACAAGTTTTGTCTCAAGCCGTCTCGCCATCGCCGCCGCAATGTCAACTGCCTCGCTCGCCAGGGAAAAATCCGTTCCACAAACGATCGGTCGTTTGTCGTTCTTCTGTGTCACGATCTTTCGTTCCATTTGATCAGCGACCGGCAGTATGTGTTATCGGCTGGCGTCCTTGTTGGCGCTTCTGGGCGGTTGTTCGTCGCGTGTGTGCGCCTGCTTCCTCCAGATTGGCGATTCTCGTCTGCGGATGAGACGGCACCACCAAAACGGAACAAGGCGCGCGTCGCACGACTTTCTCTGCGATGCTTCCGATCAGTACATGTTCAAAACCGGTTAGGCCGTGCGTGGAACTAATGATCAAATCGATATCGTGCTGCTTTGCAAACGCACAGATATCCAGAGCCGGCGAGCCATCAGTAAATGCTGTCTCATATTTCACGCATCCGAATTTTGCCGAACGCACGAACTTTTGCATTTGGCGCTCCGCATTTTCGCGGGCCGCGTTCTGTAACCCGCGGACGTCGTAGAGCGCTGTGCCCTCGCTCGAATAGATGTATCCTAGATATGTGGCATGAAGTAGCATGATCCTGGCTCCAAATTGATTGGCGAAGCCGATTGCGTATTGGAGACCTTCCTTCGAACACTCGGAAAAATCTACGGGCACAAGGATCCTCTTAATCGTGAGCCGTGGTCCGGTTTTCGATTGTCGCCTTCTTTCTCGTACCACGAGTACCGGACATGGCGAATGCCGCACAACTCGCTCAGCTGTGCTGCCAAGGAAAACGTGCTTCAATCCTGTGCGCCCATGCGTTGGCATCACGATAAGATCGGCAGGAATTTTCTGCGCTAACCGACAGATTTCATCAAACGCGGGACCACCGCCGACAACATGGCAGCTCGCCGATGAGATGCCGTGTTCGCATGCCAACCCGTTCAGTTCTTGTAGGACACGTTTCTCTGCGTCCTGGTCATATGTCATGAGCGGAAATGGGGCGATTGTCGGAGACGGCGCCGAAAACGCGGTTGCATAATCAACCCGCCGAACATGCGCGATGTGTATGGTAGCGGGAAAACGCCCCGCCAGTTGTCTAGCGGTTTTGATGGCGCCGATCGACATCTTTGAGAAATCGATCGGCACGAGAATATTTCGAATACTCGGTCTTTTCATGCCGATACCATGAACTCCCATGCCCTCCTGAGCTTGGCATCGGTTGTCAAAAACCCTCCATTTTTTGCGCGTCTTGGCTAGTGAGGCACGACAGGAGCAGAATTAGGGTCTTGGTTGCGGAGTTGGACGAGGGTGCGGAGTCGGGCGAGGCCTCGGCGTGACTCTAGGAGCGTGATCCGATCGACAAAGTAATGTGGCAACCCGCTGTTGAGGGTAATGGCTGATGATCGACTTGATCAGCCGATAACATCGCCAGAGCAGCTTCGCCCGAAAAATAAAACCGCCCGGCGATCCATAAGTTGCCGTCCAGATCAAACTTCATGACACGCACCTCTTCCCCAGGCACGCCAGTCGTGCTTGGTTTGATAATGTTGAATTGAGGCGTCTGCCCGAAGACGGTTAGGCCGCACGAAATGACCAGTGCCAATGTAGTGTTAATTTTTCGGTGAGTCATAAGATCCCCTTCCTTTTTGGATTCATTCTTCGCGAAAGGTTCGCGAATTACTCGCCGGATTTTGCGAAGGATTGTCCAATTCTTGTGCAGCCCGAGAATCGAACAGTGTCTGAACACAGCAGTAGTCCAAAGCACAAACGCGTCCACTCCGCCCTCGCGCCGCGTTATATGTCAATCCAAAAATCAGGATTCGGAAAGCGATCCGCTGGGAACGACCAGGACCGAGCACTCGGCGTAGCGAACGACATGTTCGGCGACGCTCCCGATCACCGCGTGCTTGAACCCTGTGCGGCCATGTGTGGAAGTGACCACAAGGTCAATATCGGGCTGACCGGCGGCGGCGCAGTTTCGTCCACTGCGTGACCCGGGCAAGTTTCCGTTTGAACCGGCAGGCCCCGCAAAAAATCCATCTGCTTAAGCGCGTCCATCTCTATCCGGGTCGCCTCTTCCACCGCGTCGGCCAGCCCAGAGAGACGAGCGCCCGCGCGGTCAGCAATCACGTAGTTGGTATACGGGTACATCGCATGAAATAGGCGGAGCGTGGCATAAAGTTTCTTTGCCATGAACGCTGCGTACTCCACCCCGGCGAGGGAACAGTTTGAGAAATCTACCGGAACTAAAATGGTGCGAACCGTGAATGTTTTGTCCGCCGCTTTCGATTTTTGTTTTCGCTTCCGTGCGATCAGGACAGGGCACGGGGCGCCGCGAACGACTCGCTCCGCCGTGCTTCCCAGGAGGAGATGCTTCAGCCCGCTGTAGCCGCGTGTCGAAAGGACGATCAAATCGGCATCGATTTCGCGGGCCAAATTGATAATCGCCTGGTAGGGCCGGCCACTGCGAACGTGGCAATTCTCCGGACGAAAGGGCAAGACACGTTTCCGATGGATGCCAGTCAATTCCTCGTTAAGGATTTCGATTGCCCCGGCTGATTGCACCAACAAATGGCCTGCGGCCGGTACCGAAGAAGCTTCATCAGGCGGGCAGACATGACGAGATGAATGACGGCGCGAAATTGTTTCGCCACGGAGATCGCATAATCGAGCGCTTCCATCGACGCATGAGAAATCCAGTGGCATTTCAAAATTCTCGTGATTTTGAATCCTAGCTGCGAGCCGGAGCCTGCTGTGGAAGCTTTCTGTGTCATTCTTGCTCGGTTGCGCAAAGGAATTTGAAAATTCAGGCAGCGTTTCGCGGTCGTTTTCCATGCAAGTGTTCGCGAAATTCGGTCGGCGCTTGGCCAAAGACGCGCTTGAACGTGCGATTGAACTGGGTGAGCGACTGAAAGCCGACATCATAGGCCACCTCGCTGATACGCAGGTTCGGGTTAAGCAACCGGTTGCGCGCATCCTCCAGACGCACGCGAGCCACGTAATCAGTAAACTTCAAGCCGGTAGCTTTGTGGAAAACTTTGCAGAAATGAAACACGCTGGCTCCAGCCACCTTCGCCACATCAGTCAAAGATAATTGTTCGGTCTTATGCTTGTCGATGTAATCGCGCGCTCTTAGCACAAGAGGTGGTTCGGCATTGGTTTTCTCCGTCACTAATTGATTGCTCAAGGCTGAAAGTTGATCGGCAAAAAATGAAAGCAGCCGCACAATGGCATTGTATTTCTCACGCGGGAAAAGCGGATTCTTCTGCCAGGCCTTGCGAATTTCACCGGTAAACCGGACGCCGCATCGCGCGAGCTGGCGGCTGACCCTGGTCGTGTCGGACTTCGCCGGCATATGGCGCAGCACCTGACCAATGCGCAGGTAACCAATAGTTCGCTCGGCCAGTTTAATCGGCACCGCGGTCTCCGTTAAACCGAAAGGGCAAGTAACCGTGTGCGGCAGCACTCCGGTGTGGTCGATCATGTCCTGGTGCGCTTGTAGACAAACGCTGAGAGTTGCGGGGTTTTCGGCGAGGAGAGCGCAGAATGGATTTTCGTGTTTTTTGCCGTGATGCGCGAGTTGCCAAAATTCCAACGGCCGTAGCACTAGCGGCAGGCCAGTCGCCTTAGTGAATACGCCTTCGTAATCCCGAAATAATCGGGACCGGCGCAACATGTCGATAAGTTGCTTGTTCGATTCCGCGCGCCTTGCACCGGCCTCGACCATATCAGGAAAAGACTTAGTGTTGCCCCCTCAAATGCCAAGGTCAATGCTATTCGAATCCGGATTCGCCGCGCGCAAGCAACTTGGGAATCCGATTGAGGGATGTGTAGATGCGAATTCGGCGACGTGTCTGATCAATTTTTTTCTGGAGGCGCTCGGCCACTGCGTACATCCGCCCAATCCTTTTGTGGGAGCCGATCTGCGTTTCTGGCTAATTCCGCGGCTTCTTTCCGGAGAATAAGCAACGCTGGCAAATAGCTCGACAATAACGTCGCGGGAGCCGGTTTGACTGGCTCGCACTTTCAAGAATCCTCAGAGGTATCCAGCTCCTGGTCCATAAATGGCGACTCCAAGACCACCGGCTCAAGCGATGCCCGCCCATGGTGTATGGCCAACATTTTATCGCGGGCGGCTTGCAGACGCCGGAGCATGATCGGCGCCATGCGTTTGAAAAGCTCGTAGCCTAACGAGGGATCTCGCTCGCAGTACTCGCGCAGGATCGTACCATAGAAAAAGATCGCTTGCGTTGGTTCCACCGCGCGTGCGGTGAAATGCCAGACGTACGGCGGAAACATCCACGACCAGCCAAGCAAATCTCCAGCGCCAATTTTTTCCACTACTACCGGTTTGCCGAAATCTCCTCCGGATTCCAGGACGACTTCGCCCTTCTCGATCAAATAAAAACGGTTTGCCATTTCACCCTCGCGCAGAATGATCTGGCCGGACTTGAAATGCGACGCCATCGCGCAATCGGTCAATAATGCCAACTGCGTGTGATTCATCCCCGCAAGAAACGGATGTAACGCTACGCGCGTAGCCATTGATTCTGTTTTTGTTTTAGTTTCGGTTTTAGTTTTCATTGTCTGCCCTTTTGCTTTTGGATAATGAGTCGCCGATGACGAGCGACTCGCTCTCGGCGTAATCGGATGCGAGCCTCGGCTTTCTTCTCCGACCATTTCGTGAAAGCGACCATTTCAACGTCACCATTGAAGTGGCCGTGTTTTCTGTTTCGGCAAAGAACGCAGCAGATCGTTTTCATCTCAAAGAAAATCGTGCTCCTTTTCACGAACAACGAGCACCGGGCAGGGCGCCGCCCGGGCAACTCGTGCCGCAGTGCTGCCGATGGCGAAATGCTTCCACCCCGTATATCCATGTGTTGCAATGACAACCAGGTCGACATCGAGTTCCTTGGCTGCTTCGACAATCTCATGTGTCGCCACTCCCATGCGTATTGTCGATCTTACCCCGGCTGCGCCAGCACCTCGGACCGATTTAACTAAAGTGCGCAAACTCTCTTCCGCGTCCGCTATCTCCGCCTTGGAAAATGCCGGGCCTGCTGTTGTATCCGCGAAAGCCGGCGAGATCGCAGGCTCAAGAACGTGAAGCAATGTGAGCTCCGAACCGCAGTCGTGGGCAAACCGAAGGGCATATCTCAAGGCTTTCTGCGATGCGGGAGAAAAATCGGTCGGCGCCAATATTTTTTTGATCGGGATCGTGGTGCCATCAGTTACCGACTTGGTAACTGAAGTCCGTGATTTCACCGGCTGGGTTCCGACAGTTTCTGATTTCATTGCAGGTGATTTTGCCTGCAACCGCAACGATGCGCTCTCCGCTCTTTGTCAAAGCTTGTGCGTTTTTTGCGGCGGGAATCCATTAAATAACTGCGTTCTTTGAACGCCCGTGATAACGCTTGAAGCCATTGGCGAGTGCAAATGCAGCAAACTGTAATGGCCTCTTTACTGAAAGAACACCGGCGGTGAAACGACTAGCGGTCCTAACCAGCGGAGGCGATGCACCAGGGATGAACGCCGCAATTCGCGCGGTCACGCGGCGAGCGATTTTCCGCGGAGCGGAAGTTGCCGGCGTTCGACGTGGCTACGCGGGACTGATCGCAGATGAAATACTACCGTTGTCTGCCCGCGGCGTCGGCCGGATTTCACATCTTGGCGGTACAATACTGGGCAGCACGCGGTGTGACGAATTCCGAACAGCTGCTGGACAGAACAAAGCATGCGCGAATCTATCGAAACGCAATATTGACGCGCTTGTCGTGATCGGCGGTAACGGCTCACAGGCTGGCGCGCAGGCACTATCACAACTTGGGCTTCCCGTCGCAGGTGTCGCATCCACTATCGACAACGATCTGTGCGGAACCGATCTGACGATTGGTGTTGATACTGCATTGAACATTGCACTTGAAGCGATCGACCGATTAAAGACCACCGCTTCGTCGCACCACCGTGCCTTTCTCGTCGAAGTCATGGGACGCAACTGCGGTTACCTTGGGCTAATGGCCGGTCTCGCGGGCGGCGCTGATGCGATCGTTGTCCCAGAGATCGAGAGTGATCCTGAGGCGGTCGCAACTGAATTGCGCGATGCTTACGATCGCGGCAAATCGCACGCCCTGGTTGTTGTAGCTGAGGGTTCGTCTTACAACGCCGAAAGATTGAATGCTTACTTTGACCAGCATCGCGATCGATTGCGATTCCAATTAGGTGTGACCAAGCTCGGTCACGTGCAACGCGGCGGCGCGCCGACCGCTTTCGATCGCATTCTCGCGACGCGTCTCGGCGCGGCGGCTTCCGATTACCTGCTCGATGGTCAGAAAGGGATTCTGGTCGGGATGCAAGGCGCTCAAATCACTGCCACCCCTTTTATCGACATGATCGGTCGAGAAAAACCGCTCAACAGTGAACTGTTTCATCTCGCGCGATCGCTCGCGAAATAATCGCACCGCATCAGATACCAAGCGCAATTTTCGCTTAGCCAAAGCCAAAACGCGCTGAGCAGATCATTCGCAGTGACCCTAGTTGGCCTCTCGATGCTCATCACTCGACGACTCTTCGTGAAGGTTTCGTCAGGTCTTCAGCCATATCCGAAATTACTTTAGGCGGGAACGCAGCGCGCAAGGCGTTGAGCACTGCAAGCACGTCGATAATTTCCTGGCTGATCGCTCCGGCTACCGGAACCAGATATCCGCCGGCCGCGAAGATCATGCCGCCCAGGCTCAACAACATTCCGCCGACCGCGCTCTGCAAGGCGATGGAGCGCATCCGGCGGCTGATATGCAAGAATTCGTCCACCTTCTTTAATGAATTTTCCATCGCCACAACGTCAGCCGCTTCCGCGGTCACATCGGTGTTCTGTCCTACCGCCATTCCCACCGTGGCCGCCATCATTGCGGGTGCATCGTTGATTCCGTCGCCGACGTAGAGAGTTTTCGCGACCGCGGTTTCCTGCCTTACGATCGCCAGTTTTTGTTCTGGGCTTTGCTCAGCATGAATTTCGTTGATGCCGACCTGCTTCGCGAGATAAAGCACTTCCAATTCACGATCCCCGGAAAGGATCATGATGCGTTGGAACTGATGCTTCGGCCCGAGATGTTGAATAAAGGAACGTCCTTCAGCACGCGGCGCATCGCGCAATCGGAATGTCGCTGCAAACTTGCCGTCGATGACGATGATGCACTCGAGGCCACCCGCAATCGGCGGAAGGTGCTCGGCGCCGGGGACGTTTTGAGAAAGGAGCTTGCCGCGGCTGGTGAGTTGAATCTCGTGACCGGTGACCGTTCCGCGCAGTCCCTGACCGGGAGGCTCACTCACATGAGATGCTTGCTGGAGGTGAAGCCCTTCCGCTTTCGCCCCTGTGAGGATCGCTCGGGCCAGAGGATGCTTTGAGTAGACCTCTAGGCTTGCCGCCAACGTGAGCACCTCTTTTTGCGCGAACCCCGGTGCGATGATTTGCTCCGTTAACTTTGGCTCGCCGTAGGTTAGGGTGCCAGTTTTATCAAAAATAGCGGTGCGGCATTCAGTTATTTGTTCAAGGACGGCAGGGTTCTTCACCACGATCGAGCGTCGCGCTGCCAGCGAAATTGAACCGATGATCGCGACAGGAATGGCGATGAGCAGTGGCAAGGCGTGGCGATCACGAGCACCGCGAGGAAGCGAACAGCTTCACCGCTGAGAACCCAAGCCAGCACCGCGATGCTCACCGCAACTGGAGTATAAATCGCCCGAGCTGATCTCCGAGCCGGCGCAGGTGCGGTTGGTTTTGCTCCGACTCGCGCATTACCTCCATAATCTTGGCATAGCGCGAATCGACCGCACGGCGAGAGCAGTGATAATGAGAGCGGATTCACCATTCACCGCTCCGGAAATGACGGCTGAGCCGGGGCCTTCGTGATCTCAAAGGGTTCGCCGGTGAGAAACGCTTCGTTCATGACGCCATGGCCGTCGACGACCGTTCCATCGACCGGACAGATATCGTGCGGATAAACTACAAGAATGTCGCCGACTGCGATGTCATCCAACGCGACATCGGCGATGACAGAATCTCTTTTACGATGCGCGATGGCAGGCATCCGTTTCGCCAAAGCGCGCAAAACAGAAGATGCATTGCGCAATGCGTAATTTTCCAGCGCCTCGCCGCCAGAGCATCAGGACAACGATGGAGCCGGCGAGGTATTCGTGAGAAGAACAGAAGTGACGATGGAAATTCCGGCGAGGAGATCGGCCAAATTCCGCCGAAAAAGATTCCTGGTTAGTTCGTAGACGAGAGGAATACCGCCGAAAACAAGCGTGGCCAGAAGCGGGATTTGGTAAATTCCGGGAGGCGTGCGCAAGGCGAAACGAAGGACGAGATCGCAGGATCGCCGCAGCGGCGAAAACAGCGATGACGCTGGTCCTGCGACGATGTAGGATGGTGACCGACTCCCAAAACCGACGGACGGGCGGGTGATGTCTTAACTTTGGTGCGACAGCAGTCGGTTGTTTGTCGTTCCACTTTTGCAACATTAGTTGCTCCTTTGTTTCACCAGGACGAGGTCGCGGCCGGTTTCAAGCACGTTACGGAATACGCTACCAGCAAAGTACGATTCGAGCCGACGCCGCCCAAAAAAAGCCACTAAATCGCATCACAAGCCACTGCGGTCGCTAGAGTTCTCCCAAATGATGTCGAAGCAGTTTCTGCAATTGGTCTGGACGCGTTACGGTAAGTGTGTTGCCTCTGATGTGCAGAAGTTTGCGATCGCGAAATTTTGCCAGCGTTCGTGAGAGTGTTTCGCTGGTCGCTCCGAACTCCGCCGCGAGCACGCGTTTCGTCCGGTCGAGCTTGATCTCGACCTCGCTCGCAGATCAACACCTTTTAACGGTGCGAACCCTACAAGTGCGTGATGTCGAAACGCCAGTCGGTTCCATCCGTAATATGAATGTCGCCGTTTGGCCGGTGGGTGTAGGTGATATGGTCGATCTTCACGTGTGAAGGAAGCACGTTGACGATCACAGCATCACTTAACGCGACGATGCGCGTACGGAGTTGTTCGCGCCGGACAAATTGGCTGTGCGACGAATCCATCGCGAAAAGGTACCCTTTGACGCGAATGAGATTTCCTTCAATTGCTTCTACCGTGCCTACGAAGTGACGCTGCGCGTCACTTTGAAAGAGTTGTCGATGAATGATGTGAACGTATTCCCCAGCATTGATGACCATATTGAAAGTTATCCGGAGTTTCTCTGAAACTTCAATTAACGACTATGCATTTTTACGTCAAATGTTCCGCCGTTGGCTGCTCGTCGCACAGGGCGAAGCTGTATAGGCACGAGAATTTTTTGAGATTCACAATCTGCGGGATTAAGTCCACGACACTGTCGGGTTCCATAACTTGAGTATTCATTTGCAGAGATTCTCGACGGCTAAGGAACGGCTGGCTCACCACCAATTGCCGAATCTTGTGCATTTCTTGCGCTGAGGTTCTCGAAGCACATGCGCCGTCGTGTCCTGTGTTCTTGTGCGGCGGCGCAGACGCGTTGCAAACTGAGCAACAAATGATTGGAAAATGGCAAGCGGTGCAAGCCGCCTGCTGTAGTGGGAAAGCGAACTAAGAGGTCGACAGGCAACAAAACGGGCGTTTGCATGGCAAACAAAGGAAGTAGCGCAGGCATCGCTGGAAGAGTGCGATGGGCGCCCCTGCTACTCGTGATCTCCGCGCTTGCTGAAAATCAATCTCACCCTCGGCGTCATTGGCCACGAAGGTAGCATCGTGGTTGTGGTCTTAAACGCACTGCGGTTGTTGCGCTTTCGCGCCGAATGACGCGCGATTTGTGCGATAAAATAGAAGCTTCGCGAATTCAGCTGCTGCGATGTAGGCGAAAATGATGAGCGCGATGATCGGATAGAAGTGCGCTGGCATCGGCTGAAAACCGAGCCTCCCCGCAAATGGCAGATACGGCGTGAACGCGGTCACGACGACAACCGCAACCGTGGCGAGCGCTAATAGTTTGCTTGGCCTGCTTTTGAAAAACGGCCGACGGCTCCGCACCACGAGTACGATCATCGATGCGGAGACGATCGATTCAATGAACCAGCCGGTCCGGAACTGTGGGACGGTCGCGTGCAACCAGACGAGCACGCCGAAAGTCAGATAGTCGAAGATCGAACTCACAAGGCCGAACACGATCATGAATCGTCGGATGAAGGCGATGTCCCAGCGACGCGGCGCTTGCACCAATTCAAGATCGACATTGTCGCCGGCTATCGTCATCTCCGGACAATCAGTCAGTAGATTGATGAGCAGAATCTGCTTCGGCAGGAGTGGAAGAAAGGGAAGGAACAGGGACGCCCCCGCCATACTGAACATGTTTCCGAAGTTCGCACTCGTCGCGATAAACACGTACTTGAGGGTGTTGGCAAAAGTGCGGCGACCCTCGCGCACGCCATCCACGAGCACTTCGAGATCGCGTTCCAGCAGGACAAAATCCGCGGCCTCGCGTGCAACATCGACAGCGCTATCCACCGAGAGACCCACGTCTGCGGCGTGCAGCGCAGTTGCGTCGTTAATGCCATCGCCCAGGTAGCCGACAACGTGGCCGGCTTTTTTGAGCGCGACGATGATCCGCTCCTTTTGCATCGGCTCGATTTCGGCAAAAACATCGACATCCGAGGCGCGACGAACGAGCGCCGTATTGCTCATCGCGCGCATTTCGGGGCCCGCGAGGATCCGCGCGCTTTTCAAGCCAACTTCGCGCGCGACGTGCTCGGCGATGAGCGCGTTGTCGCCAGTGATGATCTTTAGTGTAATTCCGAGTTCGTTAAGTTCGCGGATCGTCTTTTCGATACCCGCTTTCGGCGGATCGGACAGGACGATGAATCCGAGAAAAATCATCCCGTTCTCAGCGTCCCGCTTGATCGCCGTTTCAGTCCCGCAATCGCGACAGGCGACACCGAGAACCCGGCGACCCTGAGCGCTGAACTCGTGCCAATGGCGATCGACCGCCGGGCGTGAGCGGTCCATGTCGATCAACGATCCGTCGCTCAACTCCGCTTGTGTGCATACACCGAGGATTTGCCGGAGCGCGCCCTTCGTGATGAGCAGATGCCGGCCATCTTTTTCAAAAAGAATGCTCAGACGTTTTCGCAGAAAGTCGTACGGCAGTTCATCAAGTTTGCGCCAGCCATCGCAGTTGGGCGCGGCGGATTCCCGGATCGCTTCGTCAATTGGATTGACAAAGCCCGTTTCGTTAGCCGCATTGAGATAAGCGTAGAGCAACACCTTTGCACTCTCGCGTCGCTGCGCGTCGAGCGCGGCGTGGACGCGGACTTTTCCTTCGGTAATCGTGCCGGTCTTGTCAGAACAAAGCATGTTCATACTGCCGAAGTTTTCGATCGCAGCGAGTCGCTTCGTGATCACTTTTTTCTCCGCCATGCGGCGCGCGCCGTGAGAAAGATTGATGCTGATGATGGCGGGCAAAAGCTGCGGCGTCAGTCCGACGGCTAGCGCGAGTGCAAACAGGAAGGAGTCGAGGACCGGCTTGTGGAAGTAAACGTTGAAGGCAAAAATCGCCAGCACGAGGACGAATGTCACTTCGGCAAGCAAATAACCGAAGCGCCGGATGCCATGCTCAAACTCGGTCTCCGGTGGCCGCAGTTTCAAACTTTCAAACACTTTGCCGAACTCTGTCTCCCGGCCGGTGTAGACGACGAGCGCTTTGCCGCTGCCACTGACTACGTGCGTGCCCATGAAAGCAGCGTTCGTACACCGCGCCAGTGCAGTCTCAGGCGCGAGTACGCAAGGCGTTTTCTCGACCGGATAAGTTTCGCCTGTCAGTGTCGCCTCGTTAACAAACAGGTCGCGTGCTTCGAGCAGCCGGCAATCGCCAGGAATAATCGCGCCCGCAGATAGCAGCACGACATCGCCGGGAACGATTTCTTCCAACGGCACTGAAACTTCCGCGCCATCGCGTACCGCACGCGCGTTGGTTCCGACGACTGCGCGCAATTTTTCGACTGCATTCGCGGCGCCGTACTCCTGCCAGAAGCCGAGCAAGCCGCTTACCAAGACGATCGCCAAAATGATCGCCGCGTCGCTTGCATCCTGGAGGAAGATCGACAGGATAGCTGCACCGATCAGAATGAGGACAATCGGGCTCTTAAATTGTCCGACCAGAAGAGTAAGCATTGCGGCACGGCTTTTTCCTTTGAGCCGGTTTCCGCCGAATCGAGCCAGCCGCGCGCTTGCTTCACTGCTCGTTAGGCCATTCGGTGAACTGCCAAGCCGTTGAAAAATTAGCTCAGTCGAATCACTCGTCACTCCGGCTCGCGATGGCGGCGATCTGCCGCGCTCCACTTTCACGCGTAAAATCTGAGTCTCGTCCCGTGCAAACAAGTCGAAAAGAAGGTCGCCTAGCCAAGCTTTCGAAAAATAGATCCGCTTAAGTAGGAGAAAGCGGTTGCAACTCCGCCGTCACAAAAGCGGCGCTTGATTCAAAGTCACTTGTGCGAGACTCAAGCACCGTCGGCGCAAACCTGACTCGATCTAAACGGTCATTTCGGATGGGCCGGAGTGTAAGTCTGGCGTGTTTAGAATGGTCGGTTGCCAACTCGGTCCACACCAACGCGCGCATTCCGCTCACGATTTGGGCGATCGCTGCTATTGGTAACCCAGATCCACCTTGGCCGTTTGGGGTTGAAGTAGATCTCACAACCATTTCCACCGCCAGGTGCCACCACGGCGTGGCGATACCGTCACATGCTACGACTTCGTTGAAACTGATGGCAGCGTCCATTCGCGAATGTAAATACTTCGCGACAAATCCTGACTACGAGCCACCGCCGTCTGCGTCTCGGATAATGCCGCGAGGATGGCAAGTGTAATCCAAACCGACCCATTACCAAAATCCGCGATCCGGCATGTCCGATGCACGCAAGAACAGGAGACTATCCCACTTCCGCCCGGAGCACCTCAAGGGGAGGCTGGCTGGAAACCCCGCGACTGGTTAGCAACCCGATCAATACCGTTAAAGTAGTTGCCGATGCGGTAGCGATCAGCAACGGAAGAAGAGTCGGAGCATAGCTTAGCTTGAAAACAAATGTCGCAAGTGCCCAGCTCGCGGCGACGGCCAGACCGGTGCCGGTGAGACTCGCCAGAAACCCAAGGAGGAAATATTCCGCACCAAGGATTTGCCAGATCTGACGACGTGAAGCCCCCAAGGTACGGAGAAGAACGCTCTCCTCGACTCTCTGGTAGCGACCACTCCAGATTGCACTCGCCACCACGATCAGGCCCGCGGCGACAGTGAACAGCGACATCACCCGAATAACCAACGCCACCTTGCTCAAGATCGAATCGACCGTTTGAATAACCGCAGCAAGATCCAAGGCAGAGACATTCGGAAACTTCGAGACAATTGCATTCTGAAGGCGGGCCGAATCCGCCGGTGTCTTCGCCCGGCTGACTAATACGTGAAATGTCGGTGCGGCTTCAAGCACGCCGGCCGGGAAAACGACGAAGAAGTTCGTTTGAAAACGCTTCCAATCGACGCTTCGCAAGCTCGCGATGCGCGTCCGAATGGGAATGCCTTGGACGTCGAAGACCAATTCGTCTCCAACATTGACTCTGAGGTCCTTCGCAATCTCGCGATCTAACGAGATTGGAACTACATCGCCGGAATGATAATCGACCCGGCCGATCCATTTCCCGGCCGTGACCTTTTCTGTCTCGACTATCTGCTCGCGATAAGTCGATCGATATTCTCGCTCTAACTCCCATTCGGGAATCTTCCGTTGCGGGTCGGCCAGAATGTCACTGCTCTTCCTTCCCTTGATCTCGCTCAGCCGCATCGTCACGATCGGCGCCTTCTGCACCACCGGAAAACCTAGAGAACCTACCAGCGCAGCGACGGCATCTTTCTGGTCCGACTGGATATCAAACAAGAAGATATTCGGCTGATTATTCCGACCGATTGACCGGAATTGCGTCATCACAACGCCGCGCGTGAGATGGATTGTGAGCAGTAAAAAAGTTCCGAGACCGAGGGAAACAATGAGAAGAAGAGTTCGGTTGTTCGGGCGGTACAGATTTGCCAGTCCCTGCCGGAGGGCGAAGCTCCAGCTCAGCGGAAACCAGCGGCGTAGCGACACAATCAGCAGCCGCGCGACTCCCGCAAAGATCGCAACGGCGACGCCAAGTGCGACGGCGAAGACCAAACCTTGAAGCCACGTTTCACTCCGGTAGATCGCGAACGCTGTGATGCTCGCCGCAATCAACGCGTAGGCTGCAAACAATAGCGGATCACGAGCGAACGACTGCGTTTCAACTCTGGCGTCCGCTGAGCGAAGCATAAGCAAAGGCGATACTCTGCGAAACCGCAGGAGCGGTGGCACGGCGAATAGGAGGCAAATTCCGCAGCCGATCAAAACGCCAGTCAGAATCGGCCACCACGCAATCACGTTTCGAATCGTTAATGGTAAAAATGTCCGCAGAATACTCGGGAAAATTCGCTGCAGTCCAATCCCTACCAAACCGCCGAACAATGCTCCGGCCAGGCTGATCGCCGATGCCTGAATAAAGTAAATAAATGCTATTCCGCTCGTCGAAGTACCCAGACACCGCAGAATCGCGCCAGTTCGCACTTTTTGCTGCAGGTGCACTTGGATTGCGCTCGCTATCCCCACGGCGCCCAGCAACAATGAAATGAATCCGACCAGATTCAGAAATCGGTAAAGATTCTCGACCGATGCTCCGAGATCCTTTTTTCGTTTGTCGACCGTTTCGAACTCAAGACCCAAGCGTCGGATTTGTGGCGTGAGCGCGGCAATTTTCTGCGCCACATCCGTTCCTTCGCGAAACTTCACATAGGCGCGGTAATGAGCCACGCTTCCGGGACGGAGCAGATCAAGCGGAAGATCCTGCAGCGCAATGTAAACACGCGGCGCGAAACTCGCAGAGGCTGATGCGTCGCCCGGCACTTTTCTCAGAGCACCGGCGATCTCGAAATCGCGGCCGCCTAGCGAAACGTTACCGCCGGGTGCCGCGCCAAACTGGAAGAGCAACGTTTCGTCTGGGACAGCGCGACCGCCTTGCCTCAAATCTTGCACTGCCCCTGCTGGTTCAGTTTCCATCTTTCCGTAGAATGGGAAGTCGCCGCTGAGGGCGCGAAGATGCACCAGGCGCGTACCGCGGCCGAGAAACACAGCCATGGTCGACAAACGCACCTCGCGCGCCTGTGCTCCGCCGATCGAACCGAGAAACCCTTCTTCTGTAGTGGTGAACGGACGCGTGGATTCGATGATCAGGTCTGCTCCTACCAACGTCCGCGCCTGGTCATCGATCGATTGCGAAAGGCTTTGGCGAAACGAACCGATGGCTACCAGCGCCGCGACCCCCACCGTGATAGAAAGTGAGAAGAGCAGAAGGCGCATTCGACTGGTACGACTGTCGCGCCACGCCATTTTGAGTATGAAACTAGGCGCCATCCTGAACCATTTCACCGTTCCGCAACCGGATCGTTTTCTCTGTGAGACACGCGACCTCTGGGTCGTGCGTCACCAGCACGAGCGTCGTTCCGGAGTCGGAATTCAGTTCGAGCATGATGTCAATCACCGACCGGCTTGTCTCCGCGTCCAGATTTCCCGTGGGCTCGTCGGCGAATAGGACAAGCGGCTTGTTAATGAACGCCCGCGCCAGCGCGACGCGTTGTTGTTCGCCGCCGGACAATTGGGTCGGAAGATGCGAAACGCGCTCCGCGAGCCCGACGCGTTCCAGGAGTTGCAGCCCTTGCTGTCGGGCTGTCCGGTCGCCGCGCAATTCCATCGGCACGGTGACGTTTTCTAGCGCAGTCAGGGTCGGGATCAGCTGGAAACTTTGAAAGACGAAGCCTACCAGCTGGTTTCGCACTCGCGCCCTCTCGTCTTCTCCGATTTCGTCCAGGGCAATTCCATTCAGACAGACGTGGCCTGAAGTAGGAAGGTCGAGCCCGGCGCACAATCCCAATAGCGTGGTTTTCCCGCTTCCCGAGGGTCCGAGGATGGAGCACGTCGCGCCCGGTCCCAAAACGAACGAAATCTCTTTTAGTACCGTTAATTCACCGGAGTTCGTGCGGTATGACTTCGTCAAGCGCTGAACATCCAGGATGGCAGAGGCATTCATTGACGTTAACGTGCAACTCGCTTTCGTTTCGCAACGCGTGGGCAAAACAATACCTCAAGTCAGTCTATTCGCCTTCTTCATTGGCTTTTCTCTCGCTACGGGGAGCTTGGCGGAAACTGCGGCGGTCGCGCCGAAAAAGACGATCGTATTTCTCGGCGATAGCATCACCGCCGGTTACGGTTTGGCCAAAGGAGATGCCTATCCGGCTCTGATCCAAAAGAAAATAGAAGAAGCGGGCCTGCCCTACGAAGTAGAAAACGCCGGGCTTAGCGGCGATACCACCGCCGGTGCCTTGCGGCGGATCGATTGGCTCCTGCAGCGGCCAATCCACGTGCTAGTGATCGAGCTCGGCGGTAACGACGGATTACGCGGGCTGCCCCCTGGCGTGACTGAGGCAAACCTGCAGTCCATCATCGACAAAGTAAGAGCGCGAAGCCCGCTCACTAGAATCATGATCGCAGGAATGCGGATCCCGCCGAATCTCGGCGCGGATTACACTGGCGAGTTCGAGCAGGTCTTCTCCGATCTGGCGACGAAGAATGGAGCAGTGCTCGTCCCGTTTCTGCTCGAGGGTGTTGGCGGCAATCGAGGTCTCAACCAGCCGGATCAAATCCATCCGACTGCCGCCGGGCAGAAGATCATCGCCGAGACGGTGTGGAAGAGGTTGCAGCCATTGTTGCAGACGAAATGAACTGTTGGGCGATGCGCGCTTCCAGTCGTTCAATGTCGAGATGCTCGAAGAACCCTCGTAATGAATAAAAAGTCGAGATTCGAATCAGTGCGAAGAGGTCACTCGACTCTTGGCGACCGCCATGTTAGTGAATAGCACAAAGGCGCGATCCTTATGCGCTCGTCCGCGCCGGATCTGGCGAGTGTAAGTCTGACGCGGCCAAAGCCTCTCATCGGCGAGATCTGCCGGGCAGACCGGCCATTGTGCTAGGATTTGTGCTAGATCGTTGCCGAAAAATTCACGCACCGACTCTTTACGAACCGGTCAAATTGTTACGAGCTAAGAATAACTCATCCAGGCAATCGCGCGCCGCTTCCCGCTCCAAGGTTCGAACACTGATAGCAGTTGCTTTATCGGCCAGATCTTCAGTGCAAGTTCTCCCGGAGGAAGTGCCGTTTTCATCGGTGCAAACAACAAGCTTGCTAGCACAGGCAATATCTAGTTATACATATCTAAGCATAAGTCGTTCACAATCAACGATGCCAGGGTGGCGAAATTGGCAGACGCGCCAGACTTAGGATCTGGTGGAGAAATCCTTAGGGGTTCGAGTCCCCTCCCTGGCATTTGAACAAGGCAATCAACGGCTAACGCCCAACTCTCAACGCCCAATTTTCAATTCAGGCGGCGCTACATTAGACGTTTGATGTTGGACGTTGCGCGTTCGGCGTTGAAATATCGTCACAGCACAAGCCACCTCAGTTCCCGTGAATGCTTCTTGGTTTCCCATAAACGGATTCCACCTAGAAATGCATTCTCGTTTTGGCCGCGTTCTGTTCCTTCCGGCAAGCGACTCAAACGGTGCACGAGACCGCCGCCAAGAACGACATAATCGGTAACGAAGGATTTTCTTAACTGGGTGACCGCGTAAGCCACTTCTCGCTTCCATTTTTTTTCGCCCAACAGCGCCAGGCCTGGAATGCCGAGGTAATTTTCGATGATGTGTCCGTGTCGATATGGCAGATCGCCCAGTTCAAGCGGCATCAAAATATTGTCCCAGGCCAATGTGGATCCCAGTCCAGTGCCGAGCCCCAGAAAGAGCATCCGCCCGCCGCGGTAACTCCCGAGCGCCTGCAGGGCAGCATCGTTGACAACACGCACCGGAATGCCCAGCGCTCTCGCAAAATTGAAACCAATCCATCCGTTGCCCAAGTGCTTGGGGTCTTTTGCGATTCGTCCCTTGCGCACCGGCGCGGGGAAACCGATGGCAGCCCGGTCAAATTTCCATCCGCGCGCGGTTTCCTTGAGTTTTGCGATTAGTTGTTGGGGTTTCAGTCGCGTGCCGGAAGGAAATTCACGCTCATCGCGAGAGGACCTTAGCAGTTTCACGTATGTGCCGCCGACGTCGACGACCAAAACTTTTCTCTTCATGAGCGACGGCCCCGACGCGTTCGGAGGTACTAGCGGTCGCGTCGCGCCTTTCGCCCAAAACGCTGGAAGATGCCCTGCTGTTCTGGTTTTGCCGCCGTGCTGGCTGGCCAGCATTCCACTATTTCAAGGGCGACAAACCGGAAGAGCATCTGCCGCGCAGATTTCAAATCGAGTCGCAGGTTCTTCGCAATTTGCTGTACCGAGCGGCTGCCATTGAATTGCGACGCGAACTGGGCCTCATCTGGAGTCAGCTTCAGCTTTTGGACACGCTCGAAGCCGTCTTTTGTATAAGCTGGAATCGACGCCGGTTCGAAGTGGGCCGTCTCATCGATATTCTCAACAAGGCGCAAGGTTTCCAACGCCCAGTCGCGGACATTCGGCTCCCCAGGCACATCGGCAGCATTCGCCAAAAGTTCGGCATTCTTTTCAAACATGATCCACACCCGCGGCGCCGCCCAAAGTTGCGAGAAAAGCTTTTGCCCATATTGCTGTATGAGTTCCAACGCTAACTCACGGCCTATCGATTCCTCGCGGGTAAGAGTGAGAACGAATGGGGTTCCAGTTTCTCTCTGTTGATCGCGCGCCCTCGCAACACCTACCACATCGAGGTCGGCAAGAGGCGCTGGCGTCTCAGGGCAATAAAGCTCTGTATCCCGGGTAGAGACAAAGATGATCTCGCCATCGCGCGCCAAAAGGTCGATTGGCTCTTGCTCCCAAAATGATCGCAGCAAGCCGGTTAGCTTCTCCTTTGAGATCACTTGCAGGGCGCGGTTTAATGGAAAGAAGGTCGTGTGACCGCAGAAATAGACGTCGGCTGTGCGCGGCTCCTTTGAAGGAGTGACGTCGTCAGCCGGATCGCTGCTGGCAGGGTCGGCCCAATCGCCAGCCTGTTGCGAAGCGCTCCACCAATCGTCGGACTGGGCAGCTTCCGCATTCGCAGCGGCGTCCTGGAGCGGTTCGTCCGCCTGCGGAACGTCTGAACCTTCCGTTTGTTCCTGTTCCTGGTCCTGGTCTTGCTCTTGGCTATTCGAAGATTCGATTTCAGCTTCTATTGACTTGGGTTCACCGGATGATTTCCGCATAACCTAAGCAAATCCCATATAACGGCTTTATCAAGAACCCAATCATTGCAATGAGGACCTCCGGCGGTCTGTTGAGAACCGTCGCGAGAGCTCGCGCCGGCTGATTTTTCCCCGCTCGTTCGCCGGGATTGCGTCCACGATGAAAATCTGCTTCGGGACCTGCCAAGTGCTTAGGCCGCCACGGCAAAACTGCAGGAGGTCAGTTTCGCTTACATTCGGCGCTGTCACCACGCAGGCCGACACTTCTTCATTGCGCAATGCTCCCGGGCCTGCGGGACGACCAAACACGACTGCTTGCCGCACCCCGCTGAAGCGCAGCAAATGCGCTTCCACTTCTGCGGGGTTCACCTTCTTACCCGCGACGTTGATTACGTCCGAAATCCTACCGACGATTTTGAACCCGGAACCCTCTCGCGCCAGTAGATCGTCGGGGACAAAAATTCCATCGCTTAACTTTTCGTTGTCCGGTTCCGGGAAATAGCCATCGCCCACAGCGGCGCTGCGCACGCGAACCTGGGTCGCTGACCCATTTGGATCGATCATCTCAAGATTTACACCTTTCATTAACTCGCCAACGAACCCTTCGCTCGGGTTAGTTGCTTCGCGATCGTAGCAAATCCCGCCACATTCCGATGCACCGTAAAATGAGTGGATTGCCAGATTAAACTTTTCTTGGAACTTCTTCGCGATTGCCACCGGGAGAGGCGCTCCGGCAGAAATGCAGAGCCGGAGCTTTGACAACGCGGGAACGTGTTCCATTTCACAAAATGCCTGATAGAAAACAGGCATTCCTGGGAAAACGGTTGCGTTGCTGCGGACAAGATCGGCAAGAATGGCGCGTGGTGTTCTGTCACGACTGATGACCATCGGCACACCGCGCGCGATCAGCGGCGTGAGGAGGTTACTAAAACCGTAAGAGTGCGAGATCGGGATAACTCCGAAATTCAGATCATCGTCGGCGATTTCCATGGTGTCGCAAATCTGATTGCAATCGGCCAAAAGTTGCTCGCTGCGAAAGCGAATCGCCCGTGGTGTGGCTGTTGTGCCGGAGGTTAATTTTAACAGGGCCGGACGTCGTTCGTCCCAATCCGGTGTAGTGCCGGTTGTCCTCAGCCGAATGATTTCCGGTGAGCCTCCGCCGGGGCCAGCGGATACTACAACGTTCACGCGGCAAATCTTCAAGGCCTCGGCGCGTTGTTGTTCGCTGATTGATTGTTCGAGTGGAAGAACAACCAAATGTTTGCGCAGGCAACCAATCAAAATCGACGGCCAATCTTCATGGTTGCCGACTTGGACGGCGAGAACGCTTCCTTCGGGAAAGACGCCGATGTTTTGCAACAAATCACGCGTGCGCTGTTCGATCTCGCCGAATGTCCGGAGGACTTCGCCGCTCGGTGCAAAGATAGCTGGCGCATCGCGCTTTCGCGCGAGTGTTCTCTCCCACACTTCTAACAATGGATCTGAGGATTTCATCGCTTGCGCTAAGCTAGTTGCACGAGTAGATTTCGCGCTCCTTTCCAAAAATGAAGGCCGGTATTCATCCAGAGTATTACGTGACCGATATGGTGTGCGCATGCGGTGCGGTGTATCATACCCGCTCCACGCGCCGCGATATTAAGATCGGTATTTGCGCCGCTTGTCATCCCTTTTTCACCGGCGAACAGAAGTTCGTGGATACGGCCGGGCGCGTCGAGAAATTTGCCCGCCGCTACGGCAGCACCAAAGCCGCGCGGGCTGAAAAGAAAGCTTAGCCGATTTCTGTAGCTGGGGTCGTAGACCCCGGCCCGTCCGCGGTCAGCGACCGCGGCTACAACGCAATGGAATTTAACTCCCTAATTCAACTCAAACGCGAGCGCTTCGATCAACTCGAGCGCGACATTGCCGACCCGTCCCTTTTTTCCTATCGCCAGCGCGCCAAGGCGATCATGCGCGAGCATGCAAGCATCAAACAACTGCTGGCGAAATGGGACGAGCTCGAAGCTGCGCGGAAGCAATTGGACGACAATCGGGAGCTGGCCATGTCAGGCGATGTTGAGATTGCGGCGATCGCCGACGACGAGATTCCGGACCTCGAAAGGCGGGTGGCCGATCTCCAACGCGAAGTTCAGATCGCGTTGCTGCCGCTGGACGAAAATGAAGACCGTGACGCGATCGTGGAAATCGAGCCGGAACGGGCGGAGCGAAGCGGCCATTTTCGCCGCCGACCTGTAGGATGTATCATCGCTATGCAGAATCTGCCGGGTTAAAAACCGAGGACCTCGAATCGAGTCCGTCTGAGCTGGGCGGATTCAAGGAAGCGATCTTCCGCGTTTCAGGCGAGTCCGTTTTCCGCAAGCTCCGTTACGAAAGCGGAGTTCATCGTGTGCAGCGCGTGCCTGCCACCGAGGCACAAGGTCGCATCCATACATCGACCGCGACAGTCGCAGTCTTGCCCGAAGCGGAAGACGTCGATCTCGAATTGAAGCCTGAGGATTTGCGAATTGAAGTCTCGCGCTCTGGTGGCCCGGGCGGGCAAGGCGTGAACACAACCGATTCGGCCGTGCAGATATTGCACATTCCGACAGGCACAATCGTGCGTTGTCAGGAGGGTCGCAGTCAGATCAAAAACAAGGAGCGAGCGCTTTCGATCTTGCGCGCGCGGTTGTTGGAGCAAAGCAGCGCGAGGAAGAGGAAAAATACAGTGCACAGCGCGCGCAGATCGACCGGGGACGTGAAGAGAAAATTCGCACCTACAATTTCCCTCAGAACCGCGTAACCGATCATCGCATCGGCCTGACGCTTCATAATCTTGACCGCGTGATCGACGGCGATCTCGGCGAGTTGATCAGCGCGTTGCAAGCCGCCGATGTGGGGAGCGGCTGAAAGACTCAGCGGTGGCGGCTGGCGCGTGATCGTGCCGTTGACTTGAAGATCAGTATCCGCGCGAAAAATTGCAGCCCGATGCCGCGCGCTGGGGTGAACAAATTCGCGCCGAATATCAGGACACCATTCAGCCGCAGCTAACTGATCAGGAACGGAGCGCGTTAAGCGGTATGAAGATCGAGATTCCTATCTCAGGACCAAAGGGCGACCGTTCGAGCTCTACTCGGATGGTTCGACCATTTATCTTCCCGCGCTTTCACTGCGGTTTTATTCAGGCCTTTGCGTGGCAAATGCCTGGCTTAACGCCTCATGGGTTCGAGGGAACTACGGTGCGTGATTATGTGGGTTGGCTGTTTAAACAAGCAGCGGCTTCGTCCCGCGCTCCGCTTCCACAGTTTTTCATGCGCTAGGCGTTCCTGACAATGCGCGCGAGGAAGCTGCGGTCACGGACTGCGCAGATCGGAATTTTGGAAACACGATCGTCTTTCTGCTTGCGCACGAATTTGGACACGCGCTGAAAAACATGGAACCGATTTGAGCGATCCGCTTCAGAAGCGGAACCAGGAAATCGAAGCCGATCAATTCGCCATTCAAGCGATGCGGCGAATCGGGCAGACCCCTAGGACTGGAGCTGTGGTTTGATGTCGAGCGCATTCGACATGTTGAGGGGTTCAACACGTCCCGGCAGGTAAGTTTCCAACTGAAGCAGAATGGCAGAAATACATTGCCGGTTTGGATCACCGGTCACGAACGGACGATAGGAGGCGATCACCGTTGCGATCGAAAAGGCACCGGACTCATTCGCCCGCAATCAGGCCAATCAGGCGCCGTGGACTGAACGTTGGAAAAACTTCGCGCAATATTTTAGTCTGGCCGTGCCCGTGGACAACTAATCCCGGCGCGCATGGCCGAATATTCACGGGTGGAGAAATTGCATGCGGAAGACTTCAAGCCACGCAAATCGGCCTTCACAATTCCTGGTCGGAGCAGGAGCCAGGTTTTAATGGTTTATTCGCGGTGCGCAGAACGGCCGCCGATGGCGGGCAAGACAGAGTGGACCTTCTGCTGTTGCGCATGGGTGACGAAGTAACGGGCGGCTACTCGAATGGCAAAGTCGATGGCTTCATCGAAGGGAATATTAAGGATGGCGTGTTAGATTTCACGTGGCGTGAGGGTGGCCTCAATGGTCGCGGCGTCGCGGAAAGCCAGGGCGACACGCTTCGCGGCACTTGGGGAACTGGCGGCGCGAAGCAAGGCGCAGACGAGTTTATTGGCGTAGTTCAAAAAAGAGACAAGACTTCGCCGTAAACGGACTCCAAAAGACTTCGCATTCTGCCGCTTCGACTGAAAAGGAGCAATCGTTGACGTTTTCGCTTAATTACGACGCATGACCGTTCTCGAAGTGCTGCAAGCGACAACTGCGTACTTGAAGAAGCACAACGTCGAGAACTCGCGCCTCAACGCCGAGCACCTAATGGCGCATGCGCTGGGTCGGAAACGGATCGAGCTTTATCTGGATTTCGAGCGGGAGTTGACTGAAACGGAACTGGGGCCATTGCGCGAATTGGTGAAGCGTCGCAGCGAAGGCGAGCCTCTCCAGCACTTGTTAGGCACCGTAGAATTTTGCGAACTCACTTTTCTATGCGACAAACGCGCTATGGTTCCGCGGCCGGAAACTGAGCAACTCGTGGAGCTCGTTGAATCGAGAATCGAGAATCGAGAATCGAGAATTGTGGATGTCGGTACAGGCAGCGGTGTGATCGCGATCAGCTTGGCAGCGAAATTTCCAGAGGCGAAGATTCTTGCGGTTGATGTTTCAGATGACGCGCTTGCGCTCGCACAGGAAAATGCCGCCATGCTAAACTTGAAGGACCGGGTCCAGTTTGTGAAAAGCCGTCTGCTCGAAAATGTCGAGGGAGCTTTCGATCTAATTGTTGCGAACCTTCCTTACGTCTCGACACAGGACCGACATACTCTTTCGCGCGAAGTATTGCACGATCCGGAAGTTGCACTGTTCGCCGGAAAACGAGGCGATGAGCTGGTGCGCGAACTGATTGATCAGGCCCCAACACGGCTCCACCCCGGTGGGCTGCTGGCCTTGGAAATAGGCCTCGGTCAGAGCGAGACGCTTCTTTCGGCTCTGGCGGAAAAAAATTACCGCGACATTTGTTCGAAGAAGGATTATAACGGCGTGACACGGTTCATTTTTGCCAGGTATGGATAAGATCCTCGTCCACGGCGGTCATCCGCTTTCCGGTTCTATCAAGGTCAGCGGCTCGAAGAATTCTTCGCTGCCAATCCTGGCTGCGACCTTGCTTACTCGAGAGCCTTGTATTGTTCACGGCGTGCCCGACCTGAGCGACACGCATTACATGCTTCAAATCTTAGCTCACTTGGGTGCGCAGGTGGAGCGCGCCAGTGGCACCGTGAGCGTCACGGCGGAGAAGATCCACTCTGTGGCTCCCTACGACGTCGTGCGCAAGATGCGCGCTTCCGTGTGCGTGCTTGGACCGTCACTGGGCCGTTGCAAGGAGGCGACCGTTGCTTTGCCCGGCGGTTGTGTCATCGGTGACCGGCCAATTGATTTGCATTTGAGAGGTTTCGAAGCGCTCGGCGCAGCGGTGCGCGTGGAAGGCGGCGACATCAAGGTTTTTGCGCCAAAATTGAGCGGGGCGGTTATCAATATGCAGAGTAAATTCGGCCCAACCGTCCTCGGTACTGATAACGTGATGATGGCTGCCGTTCTGGCCGATGGTGTGACAGTAATTGAAGGGGCGGCACAGGAGCCCGAGGTCGTAGACCTTGCAACGTTCCTGAATAAAATGGGCGCCAAGATCGAAGGCGCGGGAACGCGTCGAATTATCATCGAAGGTGTGCGCGATTTGCACGGCGCGGAACACTGGGTGATCCCCGACCGGATTGAAGCTGGAACATTCCTAGTCGCAGGCGCAATTGCCGGAAAAGGAGTCACCGTCAAGAGAGTGGAACCAGGGCATCTATGCGCAGTCACCGATGCGCTGGCGAAATGCGGTTTTCACATCAATGTCGGCGACCATGCGATTTCGATCCTGCCTAACGGAGACGCCAGCGCGCTGGAGTTAACAACGGCACCATATCCAGGCTTCCCGACCGATATGCAGGCGCAGATGTGCGCGTTGCTCTCCATTAGCAAGGGCACCAGTTCCGTGACCGAAAATGTTTTTCCGCAGCGTTATATGCACGTGGCGGAGCTAAAGCGCATGGGTGCGCAAGTGCAGTTGGAGGGGGCGACCGCGGTAATTGATGGTGTTGATTGTCTCCTCGGGGCGCCGGTAATGGCGAGCGACCTGCGCGCGTCGGCCGCATTGGTGCTTGCAGGATTGAAGGCCGACGGGATTACCGAAGTTACCCGCGTTTATCACATCGACCGCGGCTACGAACATCTCGATGAGAAATTGAGCGAACTTGGCGCACACATCGAGCGTGCAAAAGCAGCGTAATCGAATCTTTTTCCTTGCGCTTCTCGCGGCCAGCGGGCAGTCGTTGTGATACGCAAGTGAAAGGATAAATATGGATCAAACACCTTCGCCGCCTCCATCAACTTCATCCGATGTACGAACGTGGTGTGTCCTCTGTCACGCCAGCGCATTACTCGGATTGTTTTTCATTTCCTGGGTCACATCTTGGGGCCGCTGATCGTTTGGCTCATGAAACGTGGCGACTCGCCTGAGATCGACGCCTACGGAAAGGAATCGCTCAATTTCCAAATCTCGATGCTGATCTATGATGCCGTCGCCGCGATCCTCTGTGCCGTCTTATCGGCATTCCGATCTTGATCGGGCTTTGGGTGTTGAACACGGTGCTTGTCATCATCGCATCTGTGAAGGCCGGCCAGGGAGAGTTCTATCGCTATCCCTTTACGATTCGGCTGATCAATTAACTCCGCGTCGTCATCCCGAGCGAAGTCGAGGGATCCCGTCGCGCTGCCCTTGAGATGATATCGCGGATTCTTGACTGCGCCGCTCCGCTCAGAATGACACTGCGTGGCTGGCGTCGCGCGTTTCTGCCAATCGGCGCAGCCTGTTTAGATTGATCACATCTTCTCGTAAATCTTTGCCCTTGGGGGTTTCGAGTATTTTTGGGATCTTGCGGAACCGGCGGTCGCGCATGATGAAGCGGAAGGCCGGAAGTCCGATTTTGCCCTTGCCGATATGTTCATGTCGATCCACCCGTGAACCGCGGGGAGTTTTGGAATCGTTCAGGTGAATTGCCACGAGACGATCCAGGCCAACCACACGATCGAATTCACGGAATGTCTTCCGAACCGAGGCGTCGCTGCCAATATCATAATCCGCAGCAAAAACGTGCGCGGTGTCGAGGCAGACACACAATCGATTGGGTTCACGCACGCGGCTGATAATGTATGCCAGATGCTCGAATTTGTTCCCCAGGCATGACCCCTGGCCAGCGGTCGTTTCCAGCGCGATCCGCGTTTTGATTTTCGGCAGACCGGAGAGGACGCAGTCAATCGATTCTACGATTTTTTCAAGACCCGCTTCTTCACCCGCGCCGAGGTGCGCGCCGGGGTGCAATACCAAAAATGGGAGTTCCAGCTGATCGGCGCGAACCAATTCTTCCGACAGCGAGCGGATCGAATTTGCGTGAAACTGCCCGTTGGTGGCGGCGAGATTGATGAGATAATTCGCGTGCGCGAAGATCGATAACAATTCGCTGCGTTGCTGATGTTGGCGGAAGCGGGCGATTTCATCGCGAGTGAGCGGGCGAGCGAACCACTGCATGTTGTTTTTCACGAACATTTGCATTGCAGTGCAGTTGATCGAACGCGCGCGCTCAATCGCCATGTCGACACCACCGGCAATCGACATGTGCGCGCCAAGGAGAGTCGGATAAATCGGCGAATCAACGAATCGGCGAGCCGGTGAAGGTGCCGTTTGTCCGTCTCGGCGTTTCTTCGTTTCGTTTCTGTTCACTATTGGCTCTTCAAGACAGCTGGGCGCCAATCCGGCTTCTTCAAGCTCCCTGTGCCGGCGTATTCGAAAAGTTTGTACACCGGCGTGAGCACAAAGCCGGGCCCTTTCATGTTTAGCCGCACATTAAAATCGAGCTTGTCATCCAGAAAATGAACATCGCCGTGACCCAGCATGTTAAAGAGGGAGCCGGCTGCGTCGAAATCGTCGGTATGAATAATCCCCTCATCGATCTTGAAGTTCGCCGTTGCTCTGTGCGCGATGCTGTAGCCGCTGCCGGGAAGAATCCGGTTCAGAATTCCTGAGAGGGGCCCGAAAATCGGTATGGCGAAAACATCGCCGTTGGTGACTTCCACTTTTCCACGGCCCCGCATGGTGCGGGCATCGCTGCCGAGGCCGGTGAAATCGTAGGTGCCGTTGAAGAGGCCCAGCGCTGTCTTGTAATTGTAGTACAAGTTAGTCAGCAGTGGGAAATTGATTTCGCTTACCGAAATGCTTGCCCGGTAACGCGGGTCATTTTTCGCCAGTGAGATGTCGGCGTTCCCACGCAGCGTGCCTGAGAGAAACGCGCCACGAAGATCGGTGATTTGCAATCGGTCGTTAGTGATGAGCAATCGCGCGGAGATGCGATCGAAGGGCAAGGTCTTTCCAAGAAAGATGTAATCCATCCCGTTCGCGCCCTCTACCTTGATTTCCAGACGCGTGTTCTTCCCGCCGCGAAATTGATATAAACCGTTCGCTGTGACGGAGGGCGGCCGCCGAAATTTATATGGCACTACAGTGTTCCAAATTTTTGGATCAATCCAAAAGATTACCTCGGCAGGATTCAGTGAACTTTTAATATTGGAGATGCGTACCTCGTGTTTTTTAAAATCGTAGGTAAAACTGCCCGTGCCGGAACCCTCGTTGCGCGTTACATGCAAATCATCACAAGTAAGCGCGCCGTCGGCAAAATGGATTTCAGTATCCGCGCTGTTCATCCATGCGCCGCGGAACCGACTGCGTCCCAAAATGACGCTCCCATCACCTTTCCAAGTTCCCGGATTGTGATCCTGACCCCGGATCGCGAGGCGAATGGCAGGCGAACGTTGCCATTCCCACTGCCGGAGAAATTCATTCATTTCCGGTGGTGCGATCCCCCGGACCGCCTCCGGGACTATTGTGCTTTCGATGTTTAGACGAAAATCCGCCGGCGCATCAAAAAGGTCGGCCCGAACCTGGCCGGTTTGATGACGCAGGCGCAGGTCCCTGACCAGTGTCCGCTCGCCGTCCCACGAAAAATCAGCTGTAAGATCGGAAAAAGGAACTTTCTTGTAAGTGAACCGGCCCAAGGCAAGGTGTCCGATGATCTCTGGCTTGAAGCGATCGGCCCCAAAATTTACCGAGCCGGAAACCTCGACGACTGGCGGCGCTTGAAATTCGATTGTCGCAACCGGCTCGCCAAGTCCGAATGCGTCAAGAAACGCTTTCAAATCCAGACTGCTGCGCGCTTGCAAACTCGCCCTGCTGCCTTCCACATTCCAACTGGCGCGCCCGGCAAAACTGCCCATACCATCACTCCATTCGCAATGTGCAATATTCAGCAGCTTGTTGTTCCATTCTGCCGCCGCGGAGAGGTCTCTATTTCGTAGCTGCCCCGTTGCAGTCGATCGCCGCGGAGGGTCGCTCCACGTGCGCCTTCTCGCTCGGCGACGTCGCCGCTAATTTTATTGTAACGACGGGAGCGTGCCGGGAACCTGAACTTTGCAGTTCGTTCACACGCGCTGTGCAATCAATAATCGCCTTTGCCATTCTTCAGCCGAAAGCGCAGGCGACGGTTGATAATCTCGCGCTTGATTAGTTGCCCAGTCGCAGAAATCGAATCCCGCAAAAAGTTCCCTCGGCCTGACTGACGTAAATTTGTTCTGGGAAAATAAACGTGGGCGCGCAAGTTGGTGAGTACGGCTCTGTCGCCTTTTTCGTCCGCCGTCTTGAATGGAAAAATGATTTGCGCATCACGCACATCGAGCGCGTTGAGAAACGGCTCATGATGGATGAGCGCGGCGTAATTGATATCGAGCGAGACTTCGCTGATCAGGGCCAGAGTGTTCTCGCGATTCTTGTAATCAAAAATCCGTACATTTTTTGCGACCAAACCACGAAAGGGGTCCAGCGTCAGACGCCCGATGCTGGCTTCGACTCCGTGTTTGCGCAATTCCTCCACTACGCGGTAGCGCCATTGACGGCCAAATCCTCTCTTGGCGAGGTAATAGCTGCCACCGGCAATCCCAAGAATCATGGCAAGAATCACCAGGCGCACGACGCTGACGGCGATTCGACGCCCCCAGATTGATTTCCGACGTCGTCGGTGCGGCCGAACCTGGGGTGGTTCGAGGACGGGCGGCATGGTGTTGGTTAATCGTTAAATCGTTGAAGCGTTGAAGCGATAGGTCAATGTAGTGTTTTAACGGTTCAATGCTTCAACGTGATATCAATCTCCGATCTTCCCGCTCTTAACGCGTCCTTCAATTTGGTGAGCACAGTCTTTATTTCAATGGGCTGGTACTTCATTCGGCATGGCGCCTGGCGCCGGCACATGGCGTGCATGATCGCCGCAGTGGCTTCCTCGGCTTGTTTCTTGACGGGTTACATCATTTATCACGCGAACGTCGGCGAAAAATCTTCGGGATACACGGGATGGATCGCGGCAATTTACTTCCCGATACTGGCGTCGCACGTTTTGCTTGCTTTTGTGACGCTGCCTCTGGTGATTATCACGCTCGTTCAGGTTTTTCGCCGCCGATGGGATCGCCACAAGCGAATCGCGCGTTGGACGATCCCAATCTGGCTTTACGTCTCGGTCACGGGCGTGCTCGTGTACTTGATTCTTTACAAGTGGTTTCCGCCAGGGGCGTAACGGCAAATCTTGCACTTGACCATTAGTTGATGTTTGATCACACCGTGTTAATGCCGCGGATGCGACAAGATTTATGGTGACGATTGCCACGTTCAATGATCCGGCCAAGGCGAGGCAACTAAAACGGCGCTTCCAAGATGCGGGGTTACGCGCCGATGTTCACAATGAGGCGCCCTTGCAACAGGTTGGCTTCATGTCGCGCCCGCAGGCGAACGCGAAAGTAATGGTCGAGGACGCCGATTTCGAAAAGGCCCAAAATCTCATGGTCGAATGGGAGGCGACTGATCCTGATATCTCCGCGGCCCTTGTTCGTTGCCCGCAATGCAGTTCTTCGAATATCGAATATCCACAGATGACTCGAAAATTTATGACTCCTGCGCTGGTTGGTGTGCTTTGCGCGCTCAAAATCATTCCCAAGGAGTTTTACTGCCAGGATTGCCATTTTACCTGGAGCAACCAGGAAGAGCCGACGATCGGACGGCTCTGGCATCGCTTCTTTCCAGGGAGCGAATCTGGGACCGAGGCCTCCTAGGCAAGACCGATTTCAGTGCCGGCGCTTGATTCCTCGCACACGATTCTTCTTGTAATGGATCCCGGGTTGCCTTGGTGTTTTCTGGTTCGGCGTCGCTCTGGGATTTCGCTCGGCGTCTCGATCACGTTTTGCCAGTCATGAAGTGGCTCTTCGTGTTGTTGCTGGCGTTGATCATCTTCGGCGGCGCAGCCTGGTTCGGTTACAACACCTTTGTAAAAGAAGAAATCGCGGTAAAAAAAGAGCAGCGTGGAGAAGTCACACCAGCGCCTGTGCCGGACATCAGTCTTCCCGAGTTTCAGGCGGCAGCGCAACTGCGACAGGACGGAAAATTGACCGAAGCTCGCGACGCGCTCATTGCATTTATTCAAAAATATCCCGCCGGAAAACATCTCGAAGAAGCGAAGGATTTACTCGGCGAAACGAACGTCGCCATTCTGCTATCGCGTTATCCGTCTCCGGAAAAAACGGAATACGTTGTTAAATCCGGAGACGTGCTGGCCAAGATTGCGCGGAAGCTTAAGACGACTCCCGAGCTGATTATGCGCATGAACAACATGAGCGGCACCATGCTCCGCATTGGCGACCACCTGCTCATCTCGCATCCTGATTTCTCGATGGTTATTCAACGGAAGGAGAATTCGGTTGTGCTTTTGAATCACGGCGCATTCTTCAAGCAATATCATGTTCGCGAGGCAAAGTTACCGGGTAAACAGGCAGCTAAAATCTCTGCAAAAGTTGCCGAAACCATGGCTTGGAAGGACGGAAAACGTGTGGGCGTTGGCAGCAAGGAGTACCTCAGCAGCACCCGGTGGATCCGGTTGGCCGGCGCGGCAGGTTACACCTTGTATTCGGTACCGGATTCTGCGCATCCCAATCTTGATCAACCCCCGCCGCCAGTGGGTCTTGGTCTGGCGGCTTCGGACCTCGAGGAACTCAGCAGCCTTGTAAGCAACCGCACCGCCGTCACGATTACCGACTGAATTCAGAGTTAAAAAGTTAAAAAATTACAATGTTAAAACGGACACGATTGGACATGACCGCGAGTTTCTGGACTTTGTAACTCTTTTAACGGTGTAATTTTTTAACTTCCATGGATTGGCAACCGCTCGATTTTGAAAAACCGATCTTTGAGGTGGAACGGCGCCTACAGGATTTAAAGAATCACTCCGACGCGCATGATGTCGACCTTGATTCGGCCGTTAAGGCCGTTGAGGAGAAACTTCGCGAAACGCGGCGGGAGATTTATGGCAATCTCACTGCCTGGCAGCGCGTGCAAATCGCGCGGCATACGCAGCGGCCGTTCGCGATGGACTACATCGAACGGTGCTTTACAAATTGGATTGAGCTGCATGGAGATCGCCGCTTTGCCGACGATCGAGCCATGCCTTGCGGTCTGGCCACACTTGGCACACAGCGCTGCGTCGTCATCACCCACCAAAAAGGTCGCAACACAAAAGAAAATGTGATGCGCAATTTCGGCTGCGCGCATCCTGAAGGTTATCGCAAAGCACTGCGATTAATGCGACTGGCCGAAAAATTTCGCGTGCCGGTGATCTCATTGATCGATACGCCAGGCGCTTTTCCCGGGATCGGATCGGAGGAACGTCACATTTCGGAGGCCATTGCCGTAAATCTTCTCGAAATGATGAGGCTTCGCGTGCCGGTCATAGCGGCAGTCATTGGCGAGGGCGGCTCGGGTGGCGCGCTTGGCATCGGAGTGGCAGACCATGTAATGATCCTGGAAAACGCTTATTACTCCGTAATCAGCCCGGAAGCGTGTTCCGCGATTTTGTGGAGAGACCGCCGACATGCCGCTGAAGCAGCCGAGGCGCTTAAATTGACGGCACAGGATTTATTGAAGCTGGAAGTGGTTGACCAAATCATTTCTGAACCGGACGGCGGCGCGCATCGGGACTATGATTCTGTTGCTGCAAATCTTGGCGCAGCGCTGCGCCAGGTCCTGCAGGAGATTTCCAAGGTTCCAAGCGACGAACTGTTGGAAAAACGGTATCAAAAATTTCGCCGGCTGGGTACCTTCTCCGAAGGCAAAACCGCCGCCGCCTCGGCGCGCTCTTAATGTGATGTTTGGGAGTTGGGGCAAACTCGCGGGTGTTGCGTGGCTGGGGGCGGTCGGGATCTTTGCGACACCCGCAAGCGCCGTAGAGCCAGAGTTTCGCTTCGACCGCGACACCTTCTCGTTCGCAAATCAAACCGTGTTCGAATATCACGAAGGACACGCTTCTTTGCGGAAAAAATCGGCGGTGAAACGAGACGCATACAATCGCCACTGTTTCGTGTTGTGCCGCACAGCGATGCAATTTAGGAAGTTCGCGCGCTTTGACCCCGACGGCGCTCCCCTGGACGATGCGTCATTGGCTCCTCGCGTTCGCGCCGTGACACACCGAGCGGCTTGGACGGCGCCATTGCCCGAAAATCAACGAATTGTGTTTCCAGGATACAAGAACCTGCGGGAAATGAGCGAGGCACGTCGCGAACTTTTGCAACTAAACATCGGGCATGGCTGGCCCAGCTACTTCCGAATCAGTAACGCGCGAATGATGTTTCAGGCCGGTGCCGGGTATCAGCAGAAGACTCACACTCGTTTGAATGCAGCCTTGGCGCGCGACGAGGTGTTTATCGGATTCCTTACTACTTATCCACGTCTGAGCATCAATCATTCCGTTTTAATTTATAAACAAAAGTCTTTTTCTCCGAATCCTGGAGTTGAGCGCTATTTCGTTTACGATCCCAATCACCCAGAATCACCGCGCGAGCTCACCTGGTCCCCGCGTGCTCGCAGTTTTTCGTACCAAAAAGATTGGGACTTCATTGGGGGCTCCGTTCGCGTTTATCAAGTTTACAGCAAGTGGTTGCAGTAAAGACGATTCTCTGAAGAAGGCCTGATGCCAGAAACTCCATCACCGCCCAAGCCGACTCCACCAACTCCCACGCCGCCTCCTGAACCATTGCCGCCGAATCCGCCGCCGGTCCCGCCGGTAGGCAGGTGGGACTTATTTTGTCGACGGAAATAAGAACCGCAGCGCCGGTTCGACCCGCGCGGCCCAGGCCGCTTCGCTGTGATCGGCGCCTTGGGCTTCTATGTACTGAAGATCCTTGTTGAGCCTCCAGCCTTTCTTAACGAGACGGTTGAGTAACTCGCGCGCGTGTTCCCAACCGGGTTCGGCTGTGCCGGTATCGAGCCAGATTTTCAACGGTGGTTTCTGCTCGGTCGAATCGACGAGTCGATAAATTGCGAAATTGTCCCACCAGATTGATGGCGACATTACCATAAGCCGCCCGAAGACTTGAGGGTATAAAATTCCAATCGCAAGCGTGGCGAGACCGCCCAGGGATGAACCGCCTAATCCGGTGAATTCCGCATCGGGGTTGGTTCGATATTTTCGGTCGATGTAAGGCTTGAGTTCGTCCATTAGGAAGTGTCCATACTTTCGGGCCAGACCTTTGCTGCGTTTCTTGCGTTTCGCCTTGGCATCGATCACTCCCCGCGTCGGAGCGTATTCATCAACACGTTCCTCGCCCATGTTCGCAACTGCGACAATGATGAGTGGTTCGATAAGGTTCTCTTTGATCAAGCGTCCAGCCGTTTCGTCCATACCCCATTCCACGCCTGCAAACGAAGTCGCCGCATCGAAAACATTTTGGCCGTCGTGCAAATAGAGCACCGGATAACGCCGTCGTGAGAGACTCCGGTAGCCGCGGGGCAAATACACCAGGACGTCGCGTCGGTTTCCAAGAATCTTCGACGGAAACGCGCGATGCCGTTTAATGTTTCCAGTAAGCGTATGCTTGGGCATCGAAAAACGAGATGCTTCGCCGAAGATGGAATGTAGCGCAAGCCTGCCGGCTTGCGATTTAGCGGCCTTGCAACCAAGATGGTCGCGCTACTTCTAATGAACGAACGTTACGTCAAATGGTACACGCCGTGGCTGAGCCGCGAATTTGAAATGCTTGTGTTCGGAAATGGAGGCGGTCTGCCACTGATCCTCTTCCCGACCTCATTCGGCAGTTATTATCAAAACAAGGACTTTGGCCTGGTTGGTTCCGTGAGCGATTATGTCGATGCGGGCAGAGTGACGGTCTACTGCCCGGACGCCATCGACCTCGAAAGTTTTTACAACAAATCGATTCATCCAGCCGATCGGATGCGCACACATAACGCGTATGAAAACGTAATCGTGCGCGACGTGTTCGATCTCGCGCGCCGCGAATGCAATTGTCATCGCGTCGCAGTTTGCGGTGCGAGCCTCGGAGCATATCACGCGGCGAACATCGCTTTTCGTCATCCTGACACCGTGAGTCATCTCATCAGCTTGAGCGGCTCGTTCGACATCAGTTCGTTCTTCAATGGTTATCACGACGATAACATTTACTTTAACAGCCCGTACGAGTATCTGCCGAACATGAGCGACCCGTGGAAATACAATCACATGGGCATCATCATTGGCACCGGCGAATGGGACAACACGCGCCACGAATCGTATCGACTGTCCGAGATTCTCAATTCAAAAGGCATCAAGCATTGGCTCGACGACGGAAAATGGCGCGGCCACGAGTGGAGCTATTGGCGCGACATGCTGCCGTATTATCTGTCGGTCTTATGATTTCTCTGTGTCAATGAAACTGGTGATTGCCGCTACCGGTGCCAGCGGCGCGATCTATCTGCAAAGGTTGCTTGCGCAGATCGATTGTGGGGCACACGAGATTCATCTGGTCATGAGCGCGCCTGCAAAAGCGGTTGCGAAGCAGGAGCTCGATGATTTCAAGATCCCATCAAATGTTTTGCACCATTCTGAAAACGACATGAACGTGCCATTCGTCAGCGGCTCAGCGCGTTTCGACGCGATGGTGATTGTCCCTTGTTCGATGGCTACGCTGGGGCGAATCGCCTCCGGTTCGAGTGATAGCGCGTTGTTGCGAGCCGCCGATGTTTTCCTGAAGGAACGCCGGAAACTGATCGTCGTCCCGCGGGAGACGCCGTGGAATTTAATTCACGCACGGAATGTGGTGACGTTGCTCGAGGCCGGGGCGATTGTGTTGCCGGCGATTCCTTCGTTCTACAGCCGCCCCGGTTCCGTAACCGAAGTCGTTGACACAGTGGTTTGGCGTATTCTCGACCAAATTGGGCTGCCCAGCGCTCACACGTATCGATGGGGAGAGGAGAGTGTCTCGGCGAAACGCAAGAAAAATTGAAGATCGAAGGTTGGCTTGCGCGATGGTTGATCGCGTTCGGATTTTGGTTGCTGCAGATTTGGGCGCGTACGCTGCGTTATGAAGTCGATGACCGAGCGGGCGTTGTCGGCAAACCGGTGACGGAAAATTATATCGGCGCGCTCTGGCACAATCGCTTGCTGATCTTTCCATTAGTTTTGCGGCGGTTTTTACCAAATCGTCACGGTGCAGCCCTCATTAGCGCCAGCCGTGATGGCGATTTGCTCGCCGATGCAATCCATCGCTTTGGCTACGAAGTGGTTCGCGGTTCGAGTTCTCGACTGGGAGCGAGCGCAATTCTTCAGCTGACCGAAGTGCTAGCATCGGGCCGTGATGTAGTGATGACTCCGGATGGTCCACGTGGCCCGGTTTACGAACTTGGTCCGGGGATTATTTTCCTCGCCCAGAAATCAGGTGCCGCAGTGTTGCCGATGAATCTGGAATTTTCGCATTGCTGGCGGCTGGGAAGCTGGGACCGGTTCATCGTGCCGCGACCATTTTCCAAAGTACGTGTGCTGGTTAGCCAGCTGCATCGTGTTGGGGCGACTAACACACCGGAGCAATTTGAAGCCGAACGCCTGAGTTTACAGAACACCATGATGGCGCTGGTTGAAATGCGCTAACTGTTCGTGTCATTCTGAGCGGAGCCAAGCGAAGTCGAAGGATCCCGTGGAGCTGCTGAAAGTAATGCAACGGGACTCCTCGACTTCGCTCGGAACGACATTGAAGTTGCATCATCATGCCCAACCTCATCGATGGACGCGCGATCGCGGAGAAAGTTTATGTAGACCTTCGCCGCGAAATTGCCGAACTAAAAACAAAAGGCGTCACGCCGGGCCTTGCCGGGGTTCTCGTGGGCGACGACCCGGCATCGCGCGCTTATGTGCGCTCGAAAGACAAGATGTGTCGGGAGCTTGGACTGCATTCGGTGAAATTGGAGTTACCGGCGTCGACCACGCAAATGGAGCTTCTGCGACGTGTCGAAGAATTGAATGCCGACCCGACCATCCATGGGATTTTGGTTCAATCGCCGCCGCCCGATAATATCGACGAAGCAGCGATCGTACGTGCGCTCGACCCAAGCAAGGATGTGGACGGATTTCATCCGGAGAACGTCGCAAAGCTTGTACTCGACGATCCCAGCGGCTTTGTTCCGTGTACGCCGCTTGGGGTGCAGCGTTTGCTGATCGAGAGCAAAATTGAAATCAACGGCGCACATGTCGTGGTTCTTGGCCGCAGCATGATAGTGGGCAAACCACTGGCTTTGCTCCTCATGCAGAAGAACGAGAACGCTAATGCCACAGTGACCGTGGTGCATTCACGGAGTCGCGACCTCGCGGAGATTACTCGCTCGGCCGACATTATTGTCGCAGCAATTGGTCATGCGGAATTTGTGAAAGCTGACCACGTGCGCGACGGCGCCGTCGTCATTGACGTTGGGATTAATCGCGTCGAGGACGGAGCGGCCGAGCGTGGTTATCGCCTGGTGGGCGACGTCTCATTTGATGAAGTATCAAAAAAGGCAGGCGCGATCACTCCGGTGCCGGGCGGCGTTGGCCCGATGACCATTGCGATGCTGATGTCCAACACGGTCAAAGCGGCTCGGCAATCCCTGTAGCTCCTTGCTCAGGCACATCTATCCCAGACAACCGACAGGGTCGCGGCTACAACTTAGGTGTAGCGATCTTTGTAGTTAGCGAGCGAAAAATGGGTTCAACTCGCGCAGCTTGGATAAAAATGATGCCAGCCGAGGCGATAGAACGGCCGCTCGCGCCAGCCGATTGATCCAGAGTCTTCTCCGATACATTTCGGCGCAGTCGCGAGCGAATTCTCGCAGCGCTAATTGTCGATCTTTGCCTCTGACGATTTTCGCAATGGCGTCCGCTGCGAGTTCCCTGAGCGAAGTGCGTAAAAATTCCTTCGCCGGTAAATGGCTCTACTACGCGGGCAGCGTCTCCTATGAAAGAAGATTTTCATGGGCGCAGGGAACGGCGCACGTGTGAGCGGAGTGATGGTGCGCCAGGGTTGATTGGCGGCGATTTCGAAATGGCTTTGCGCCCATTGCCAGCCGAAATCGTCGGCGGCGTCCACCAGGCAAAGATTGAGCTCGGTTTTGTTCACTGGAGCCTGACCAGAGTAACCTTCTCGAAGAAATTGCAGTACGATGCGCTTGCCGAAGTTCTGCGCAGCGGGATGCGCTTGCAATGCGACGCGTTCGCGCGTAGGGCGCGGCAGCAAATTGCGCAGCCGTGCAACAGTGGAGTTGCGTCCATCTGCGGCTATTAATGCCCGGGCGTGAAAATCCTCGCTTGCGGCGGTCGCAATTTTCATCGCCATTGTGGTCCAGCGCTGTGACGATTGTTTCCTCGCGAACCAGCGCGCCAACTTCGCGAGCGCGTCTCAGCACCAGATCATCGAAGAGGCTGCGTTTTACCGAAATCTCGCAATCGTCTCCAGTTGGAAGATGGACAACGACTTTGTGACCGTCGATGGCGATGAACTCGACTGAGGTGAGTTTGGAGTGAGGCAAATCCAAAACCCGCCGCGTGAGTGCGAGACGCTCCAATACAGGCCAACTCGATGGATTTAGACAATCGCCACACACTTTTTCTCGCGGAAATCTTTCCCGCTCGAGGACAAGCGTTTGCAAACCAGCCAGAGCGCAAAATGCCGCACAACTCGATCCGGCCGGGCCGCCGCCGATAATTGCGACATCAAAAATTTCCATCGCGGGTAATTTCACAGAATGTAACGAAGACAACGAAGGCTTTTCTTCCAGCGCAGACTCTTTGTTTTTCTTTGTTCTCTTCTGTTTATAATCTCTCGCAATCCGGCTTCGACCGCACTGGCGCGCGATTCAATACCGGAGCAAATTCACTTTAGATGAGCTGGTCTCTCCCAATCTTTCGCATCGCCGGCATTCAATTGCGGATTCACATTACGTTCTGCTGCTGATTGCCTGGCTGGCTTTCGGCTATTACGCGCAAGGCGGTTCGCGGTGGCGGCGAGCCGCGTGATATTTGTTTTGCTTCTTTTCCTTTGTGTGGTGTTGCATGAATTCGGGCACGCATTCGCTGCGAAAGCGTTTGGGATCAACACGCCGGACATCACGTTGCTGCCGATCGGCGGTGTGGCGCGCCTGGAACGCATGCCGGAGGAGCCGGTTCAGGAATTAATCATCGCAGTGGCCGGGCCCTTGGTGAATGTGGTGATCGCACTTGGTTTGTTCGTCGCGGGTGGATCGCAAGCCTTGCTGAATCCCTCGAGCGTCGAAGGCGGCGGCTCGTTGCGCAATTGCTGACGATTAACATCATGCTGGTGCTTTTAATTTGCTGCCGGCATTTCCAATGGACGGTGGGCGCGTGTTACGCGCTCTGCTCGCCACACGGCTGAGTTATGCGCGCGCCACCAGGTCGCCGAAACGTCGGCCAGGGTTTTGCATTCGTCTTTGGTTTCATCGGTCTGCTTTGGAATCCGTTTCTTCTCTTCATCGCGCTTTTCGTTTATATCGGTGCGTCTCAGGAAGCAGCCCTGGCGCAGATGAAAGATATCTCGCGCCGGTTTCCAGTCTCCAGCGCGATGGTGCGCGAATTTCGCACGCTCTCGGAAGACGCCAGCCTGCAAGAAGCGGTCGACGCGTTGCTTGCGACTTCGCAGCACGACTTTCCAGTCGTTGATGACACCGGCGGCGTCGCCGGTTTGTTGACGCGTCAGGATTTGATCGCCGCGTTGCGCAAAACGATCCTGCGCTTCGCGTGGGCGATGTGATGCGGCGGATATTCCCACGGTGACTACTGGAACGCGTTTCGAAGATGCGTTCCGAATCATGCAGGAGTGCAATTGCCCGGCAGTGCCCGCTGGATCGGATGAAGCGCCTGGTCGGCTTACTCACGCCGGAGAACGTGACCGAACTGATGATGGTGCAATCCGCGATGCCGCCTCGGCGAGCATCGAGCCGGACGAATCGTAAACGCTGCAGGCACCGGCCTGGGACAAGTCCATCTTTAGATTTGTTTCGCACGCATAGACGGCCCGCAGGGCTGTGGCTACGAGGGCTGAACGCGACTTAACTCGCTGCAGTCTACGAGCTGATGCGCATCGGCATCAGGACGTAGAGAAATGGAGTCTGAATTTTCAATACACCTGGGCTCATCTCGTCGATGAGATCGAGAAAAACTTCGTCCTCGGTCAGTGCGCGTAGCGGCGCCATGAGGAATTCGGATTAAACGCAATGGAAAAATCGCGCCCTTTATAGGCAACGGCGATTGATTCCTTCGCTTCGCCTACCTCCGGTGTCGTAGCGGTAATGTCGATGTTGTTCTTGCCGAAATTTAGTTTGACCGAATGCGATTTGTCGCTCGCGAGCAGCGAAACGCGTCGCAGCGAATTTAGAAACGTTTCACGCTCGAGTTTTATTCGCTCTTTTGCCTCGGACGGAATGACCTGGCGATAGTTTGGATAATTGCCTTCGATCAATTTCGAGACGAGCAGCGTCTTGCTGAGATCAAAAGCGATCTGCCCGCTGCCCATGCTGACCTTGATTTCGCCATCATCGGCAAGCAGGCGTTGCAATTCTGTCACCGCCTTCGTTGGAACAATAAAGTCCGCCTCGTGGCTGCGCGGAAATTCCAATTCGATTTCGACCATGGCAAGCCGCCGGCCGTCTGTCGCGACCAGCGTCAGCTTGTTCTCCTTGAAACTGAACAGGACGCCATTAAGCGTAGCGAGTCTCGTCTGTTGATATCGCATAGGAAGTTTTGCGCAGACCGTCGCGCAAATCCTTTTGCCGAATCGTGACAACCTTCGCGTCCTCGAATTTCGGCAGCGGTGGAAATTCTTCCTCGGGCAGCCGAGAATTTTGAAAAAGCTTTGGCCGCTCCGAATGGAGGCGGCGTTTTTCCGTTAACGTCTATCTGAATCTCACTCGAAGGCAGTTCACGGACGATATTGAAGAGCGACGAGCAGGAAGCGTGGTCGCTCCTTCTTTTCTACGTCCGCTTCACAACTGCCGCGTACCGACATCAAGATCTGTTGTGGTGAGATGAATTTCGTCACCGTGCGCCTGCAAAAGAACATTGGAAAGGATGAGGAAGAGTAGTGCGGGTGCTGACGACGTTTTGGACCTGCTGCAGACCTTCGAGCAGTTTTCTTTCGCTACACTAAATTTCATTATGAGACGAGTTTAAGATGTAAGGCTTCGCGTTTTATTCGGCAACCGCAATCTCTCCAGTGTCGGGCAAGTCCACCTCGGCGGATTCATATCGCCGCGGCGACCAAGTTTGTAGCTGCAGTAGTCGGAATCGCAAGCTCGAAACGCACTCAACGTTGAAGGAACTGTCAATGAAGGATATCGTCTGGCGAATATTGTCTTGTTCGGCCATTCGTTTCTTTACCAGTTTGCAGGCGTGCAGCACGGTGCCGTGATCGCGTCCCCGAATGCATCGCCAATTTCATTCAGGGACGCCTTGGTAGCTCGCGCGCAGATACATCGCCACTTGCCGCGGAAAGGCGATGCTGGCCGGGCGCCGCTTGCTTGTCATGTCGGCCAAGCGCACATCGAAATGTTCAGCTACGCGCCGTTGAATCTGTTCGATCGTGACGGAGTGGCGTCCTTCCTCCTGCAAAATATCTTTTAGCAAATGCTCCACGACCTCCTGCGTCAGTTCCTTGCCGCTGAGTGACGCAAACGATGCGACTCGCATAAGCGCGCCCTCCAGCCGGCGCACATTTGTGCGAATGCGGTGGCGAGAAATTGAAAACTTCGTCGCGCAATACGATCTGCATGCCGCGCGCTTTTTCCGCAGGATCGCCATACGAGTTTCGATGTCCGGCGGTTGAAGCTCAGCGGTGAGTCCCCATTCAAAGCGCGAAACCAGGCGGTGCTCCAGATTTGCGATCTCGGAAGCGGGCCGATCGCTGGAAAGGACGATCTGCTTATGTCCATCGAAAAGCGTATTGAATGTGTGAAAGAATTCCTCCTGGGACCGCTCTTTACCTCCAAGAAATTGGATGTCGTCAATCAGGAGAAGATCGACCTGCCGATAGCGCTTCCGGAATTTGACCAGATTACTGTGCTGGATCGCGTCGATAAACTCGTTGATGAACAGTTCACTGGAGACATAAATCACTTTCACGTTTTTCTTCTTGCCCAGACATATTGGCCGATGGCTGCATCAGGTGGTCTTGCCAAGACCGACACCGCCATAAATGAAAGCGGTTGCGTGCGTGCGGGCGCCTGGCCACGGCGAGCGGCGGCATGCCAATTTCATTGTTCGACCAACCGAAAGATTCGAACGTGTTCCGCAGGATTGAGCCGGCACGGTGCGCCTGGTTTATGTCGGCGGGCGGCTCCGGTAAAATTTTCCAGCGGCGCGGCATCTCGCGGGCATTTGTATGCTAGTTCCAGACGGAGAGCAGAACTTACGGGCGCGGGCGCGAATGTCGTCACGATGGCAGTCTGCAGTGCGGCATGTAATTACCTATCAAAACTGATAGATGTTGTTTGGAACACGAAGTGTGAGCGATTTGTCTTCGCTTCGACAAGTTCGACGCCGAAAACCAGCGTTTAAAGCTATCGAGCTAATCTGTGGCTTGAGCGCGGCTGACAATTGCACAGCTGTGCATTTCTTGTCCATAGCGATTGTTAACAGTGTTACACGATCGCCATACTCGCTGATACGCGGAAAATCGCCGGAAAACCGGGCACATCGAGATGCCAGTGTAACTCGTGAGGATCCTGAGGAAAACGTCAAGGCGTAAATACGAGGGAAATAGACTGCGCTGTTAGCGATATTGATGCTTCAGGTGTTGCGCGCTCCATCGTTGTTCGGGAAGCTTTCGTCTCGTTCATTCTCGCGTAAAAGTTCTGAAATGTTCACAACTTATTCACAGCGCTCTGTTTCTGCCTCGCCGCGGCTTGAGATAGAAATCGCTTTCAAAATCGACAAGAAAAAATGAAAAAAAGAATTTTATTTTTCATCACAGAAATTTTCTGACTAGAAGAGAGAACAGGCGTGTCCGAGGAAAAAAAAATTTCGCCGCAGAGTTGTTCGTGACAGAAGCGATCAATCCATTCACATCGCCATGGCGCTCTCGATTGACCGAATTGACGTGCACGCAATTTTCGACCTCGAGTGCCATTGGGATGCCGACCAAATGCGGGCGAGGCACACCAAAATGACGAACTGGGAAGCAACTGCATTATTAATTGTGGCCAGCGATGCGCCGACTTCTTAACGAGCGTGATTGCGCTTTTTTCTCTGCGGCACAGGCGTATTCCGTTGATGAGCTGTTGCCACCATTCGGCTTTCGTTGAATGACTCGATGGCACATGTGGAGCGTGCTGCATGTCGCAAAGCGAAATCACTTCCGGGAGAAAAGGAGAACCGGACGTCTGACAGTGGAAGGGCTGGTTCATCCGGGTTAAAGCGCACGCTTTTACTTTAAGCAGAGCGCTCGTTGCGGTGGAGTTGCAATACGAGTACCCGGATTGGTCGGTTGAACGCTACAACCAGCGGATGGGAGAAATTCGCAATACTCGACGAAAGCGGGACGAAACCGTGTACGTTCGCGACACTGACACCGACGTCATCCAGACGCTGGTTGGCTATCAATGGATGGTCGGCGCGACGATGCTTGAGCTTTTACTTCTCGCCCAACACGGCCCGCTGCTTTACCGCACGATTACGGTTGACTATAAGGCAATGTAACGCCGCGTCGCCATGAAGCGCGCATTTCGGCATCGCTGCTGCTAGCTTTTTCTAGTCTTCGAAGACCGACAAGTTATCACGTCTCCTACCGAATGAGCCGAGGAGTTGTTCATGGCAGCATCTGATGTCGGGGATCCGCCAATCCCACCATCGCCGAAATTCTGACGAAGCGGACTGATCGACCAGTCTGAATCCCGGCCAACTTCGGAACATCTGAGTAGTGCGGACCAAATGCGCTGCCTGAGGAAAGAAAAGCGCTTTCGGCCTTCCTGGCTTATTTCTGGGGACCCATACCATGGATGATCGAGTGCGTAAATGCGAGGGACCCGAAATAGACTGCGCTGAGCGTTAGCGATTGATTAGATCGGGCTTCAGGTGGCGTTGCGCTCCGTCAGTTCATTTATGGAAGCTCTCGTCTCGTTCATTCTCGCTGGTAAAAGTTTCTCAGAAAAGGTTCAGCAACTTATTCACATGCGCTCTGGTTTCTGCCTCGCCAGCAGGCGAGACTGAAATCGCTTCCAAAATCGACGCAAAAAATGAACAAAAAAGAATTTTATTTTTCATCACGAGCAAGAATTTCTCTTGGACTAGAAAGCGAAACGGCGTGTCGAGGAAAACAAAATTTCGCCGCCGTGGAAGAGTTGTTCGTGACAGAAGCGATCAATCATTCCATTATCGCCACGGGCCTACTCCCGTTTGACCAGAAGACACCGTGCACGCAATTCGCTTCGACTCAGGAGTGCCCTTGGGATGCCCGACCAAATGCGGGCGAGGCACGCAAAAATGACGAACTGGGAAGCACACTGCATGTTAATTGACGAGCAATACGCCGACTTCTTTTAACGGGCAGTGATTGCGCTTTTTCTCTGCACGGGTATTCGTTGATGAGCTGTTGCACCATTCAAACTGGTTCGTTGGAATGACTCGTGGCACATGTGGACGCAGTTCGCGATGGCGCGAAAGCGAAAATCACTTCAGCGGGAAGAAAGGAGAACGCAGGACGTCTGCTGACGTGAAGGGCTGGTTCAGCCGGTTAAGCGCACGCTTTTTGCTTTTAAGCGAGAGAGCGCTCGTTGCGGTGGAGTTACATACGAGCCCCGGAGTTGGTCAGGTTGGCGCTCAACCAGCGGATCGGAGAATTTCGCAACTGCTTCGGCGAGAAGCTGCGGGTCGGAGAAACTGTGTCGATTCGCGCACGCGATACCGACGTCATCCAAACGCTGGTTGACTATCAATGGATGCGTCGGCGCTGGTGCTTTAGGCGTTTTTTGCTTGATCCTCTGCGTCAGCTTACGGCGCCGCTGCTTTACTCGCACGATTACGGTTGACTATAAGGCAATGCGACGGCCGCGTCGCCATGAAGCGCGCATTTCGGCATCCTGCTGCTAGCTTTTTCTAGTCTTCGAAGACGGCGGACAAGTTAGCGTCCTGGGTCTGGCGGTTACCATAATCTTTGGTCGCAGAGGATGCGAAGATTGAACTGAAGGAGAAACGACAGCCGGCTCGTAAGCGCCTTATCAAGGCCTTGGGAATTATTTGATCGAAGATCGGGAAGAATGGATGGCTGCGGTATAGTCCGTTTATCCGCGGCGCGCCACAGTAGCTACGGATCTCACTGCCACTTATCTGGGAATGAAGCTACGGACACCGCCTGTGCCTTCCGTGCCATGGCATTTTGATCGGTCGGCAGCCACTGGCGCGAGACCTCGCGCGACGAAATCTTCCACGGCATCATGAATAGCGTGGTCTATTGATGAGCTAGGAACATAACCGAGCTCGTTTTCCGCCTTTGCATTGCTGGAAAAATGTGGACCGCGCGACATTCGCACGGATTCGCGCGTCACAAACGGAGTCCAATTCGGCCAAAACCGGCCAGCAGTTTCGCTGGCGCAAGCGGTGAGAAAGCTGAGCCCATGGGGCGCATAAAAACGTGGCGTGCGGTGACGCGAGTAGGGTTCGACACGCTTTAGAAAATCGCACAACCACAGGTTGATCCCGCCTAACAAGTAACGCTCACCGGACTTAGCCCGCGCCATTGTCAGAAGATGACCGAGCGCGCAATCCCGTACGTCGACGAAGTTGAGTCCCGTACGGGCAAGCAACGGGATTCGTCCCTTTAGAAATGCGACTATGATCATTCCAGTTGGCGTCGGTCTCAGGTCGTGCGGGCCGATGGGCGCGGTGGGCAACGTGGTTACGATGGGCCAGCCAGTGTCCGCCCGTTTTTTCACTTCGAGATAACTCAGAAACTTGGAGCGTTTGTAGGGTCCCTTGAATTGGGATGGCGAAGCAAGACGCTCTTCACTTGCCAGCCGCTCCGGCGTTCCTAGCTCGATAAATAAGTTGCCGAAGATGCATCTAGCGAAGAGACCATTTTTATTATCAACGAAGTCTGGACACGAGCAGCATTCGGTCCGGACTAGAACGATTGGCTCGCCGGCAAATGAAACGCCGTGAGGTTTTCCCGTTTTGACGTTGTCTGAGCGAGCGACCGGATACCAGAAATTGGGATGAATTCCGGTTTTGCGAATGTCTGGCCGTTGCAAGACTTCGTCCCGAGCCGAAAGTTTAAACGCTTCATCGAGCACCATACCAACTCATTTATCGTCTGATAGTCTGACAAGTATTTCCGGTAAACGCAGCAAAAACTTGAGGGCATACGGTGCGAACTGCCAAGATGGGGCGTACTCAAGTGGATAAACAATGAATAAAAGACGCTCCGAACCCGCTGTTCCCACGTCCGTTCCGCCCCCGCGAACTCCAATGCACGCGGTGGCCCGCTGGTGTATTCTCCCGCTGGTTAAGACCTCGATCATGCCGAATCACATTACGCATCTTCGTCTCCTGACGGGCATTGGGGCCGCCGTGGCTTTTGGCGTTGGAAATTATTTTTGGTCAGCGTGGGGGGGAGCTATCTTTTTCATTTCGGCCATGCTCGATCGCGCTGACGGAGAACTGGCCCGCGTGGCGGACCGCGCTACGCCGGGTGGACATTGGTATGATCTGGCGTGCGACATGATCGTGAACGTCCTGGTTTTCCTTGGAATCGGCGTCGGACTAAGGGAACAGATGGGCTGGTGGGGCCCGGTGATGGGGGGCGTCGCAGGGTTGTCGGTGGGAGTGACTTTCCTGATCGTGTTTCGGCTGCACGCTCTCGGCACTCATCCGAGCACCGCATTCAAGCTTCCGATCTACTTCGATCTCGATGATTCGCTGTTTCTGGTTTCATTCTGTGCGTGGCTCAAGGTTTTGTTACCATTGTTAGTCGCGTCCGCCATCGCCGCTCCGCTTTTCCTGATTATTGTTCTGTGGCGCTCGCGCCAGGTGGCGAGCCAGGCGGGATCCAACCCTGTTCCCTGTACCACGTCACCGCGTCGCGGGCAGACTCCTGGATCGAACGCGGTTTAAGACCGAGCTCCGCGAGAGATGGTGCCGGGTCAAAATACATGCAGCGTCGCGCCAGTCGGACGCCGGTAAGCGTCGCCATTGGCATACGGCCAGTCACGTAGTCAGCCCAAAGCTCACTCAACCACCCCACGGTGAGCGCAAGACCGAACGGAACTTTCCAACGGGGCGCCTTGCGTCCCGCCGCGCGGCCAAGAATTTGCAGCCACTCATGAAGGCGATGATTAGCTCCGCCGAGCAGGTACCGAATTCCGGGGCGTCCACGTTCCATTGCCCGAACCATTCCCTGGGCGACATCTCTCGCATCGACCAAGTTGAAGCGGCAGTCGAGATATGCAGGTAACTCTCCGCGACAGAATGCGACAGCCATTCGCGTCGGCGGTGTTTGATTCCGATCACCCGGGCCCACGGGTAGAGTTGGTGTAACGATCACGATCGGAATTCCCTTTTCGATCATGCGGTGAACCGCTTGTTCCGCCCGAAGCTTGCTCAGGCAGTAAGGGCCGATCATATCTTCCTCCTTCAACAAGTGCTCGACAGAACCGCCCTTGAAGTCCGCGGATGAAAGGATACTTTCCGTGCTCGTATGGAGGATCCGTTGGGCGCCGCTCTGAACAGCTGCCTCCATCACATTGATCGTTCCCAGATGGTTAACCGCGTCGAATTCCTGACGATCCCTGCGCCACAGATTAGGATCCGCGGCCAGGTGGTAAACGGAGTTGCACCCCGTGGTGGCCCTCTGCACCGTGGCACTATCCCGGATGTCGCTGAAAACCAGTTCTATCTTGTCCAGCGGCAGATGATCCACCACCGCCCCCGGTCTTTCCAACACGCGAACGGGTTCCCCTCTCGCGAGTAGTTCGGTGACGAGATGAGTCCCCAGAAAGCCGGCGCCCCCGGTAACCAAGTTCTTCATACCGGTTCTCCTTTCAGGGCTCCCTCCAATTCATGCAGATGGGCACGCCCGGGTATCAGCCGGTCGCGAACGATCTTATTGACGAGCGCAAAAGCGGCACGGTTCAGAGGACAAGGCAATCCGCCCGCAAGCCGAATCAGGTGTCCATTGTATGCATCGATCTCGGTTCGGTCGGTGACCATATCAGGAGCCATCGAACAATAGGTGCCCCGCAAAGACGGACGAAAGAAAGCACCCATGATCGAGGGCAAACCCGGGATTCTGAGAATAAGTGAGACGGTGTCCGGATGAAAGGGACCAATCTTCGACAAAGGTATGCGAGCGTGACGAAGGATAGTGTAGTTTTCTCGCAGCAAGCCAAAGAAAAGCCGCTTAGCCACCGGGTCGGTTAGCAGTTCACCATTGTCGACACCCGCCGCCGCCGCAAGAGGCGAGATGGCGGCATTGTACATCAGCTTTGTCGCTTTGTACGGCCTGACGTCGTCTACCGATTGGACAGCAAATAGCGCGCCTGGCGAAAGTGCGTGAGCCAACTCGGCAAGATCATTTTTCTCAGCGGCAGACACACTACGCCGCGCACCCAGGTGGAGGTCGCCGGGGCGGGTGATGCGTGTGACGGGCCGATCGCGCAAACATTCCGAGACAAACGATGCAATTCCTTCGGCCGCATGATTTCGCTGATCAAGTTTTGGATCGAAGCCGTTCTGCACGGGCACAAGGCGCGATGTCTCAGGCAATACGGCAAGCACCGCGGCGTTGTTATAGGTCTTAGTGCATAAAAGAACCAGCGCATCGGTTGGGAGCAACCAGTTTTCAAAAAGCGTGAACGATGCCTGCTCTGTCCCGTGCCCGACCACAGTCAAACCTTCGCGCCGTCCGTGCTCGACTTTTTGCGGATCGGCATCCACAACCGTCACACTACAGCCAGCGCGACACAACGACCACGCCAGAGCAACCCCGATTCCTCCTGCGCCAACAACGTGAATAGGCCTATTGATCATTGGGTTGCGGACGCTTTGTGCAGGGCGCAGTTGGAACCGGGGCGCTTCATAATCTCACCGCCCTATCCTGTAGCGCCGTAAGGATGATATTATTCGCATACGCGACATCCTCGGGAAAATCGATTTCGGTCCACGGAATACCCGTTATATCTTCCGCGAAGAACCTGCCGGCTCTAACGAGCGCCCGAAGAATATTGTCATAAGATTCCCTCCGGCCGGCCCCACTAAGTCGAGCTTTCGTCTCCTCGATCAGGAGAGGAATGTCCGAGGCCGCCACGCGAAAAAAGCCGATGGATTCGCCAATCGCCTCCGCCTCGCCACCACACTTCAATCAGCGATGCTGCGGCAATGATTGCCGTCAGGAAGAATTCCGGTCGTGCTCGTACAAACGATTTTTTCTACCCCGCAACACTTCGCTGTTTCCAAAAGATTGATAGTTCCCTGCACATTGTTGGCAAAAATCTCACGCGGATTGCGCGCCCAAAACCGATAGTCACCCGCGACGTGAAAAACGTATCGGCAGTCCTTCATCGCTGCGTCAATCGAATCCCGAGCTAGGAGATCGCCCTCCACCCAATCGATCGCACTGTCGTAGCCCCCTTTTTGTCGATCTCGTGAGCGCCCGAACATGAGCGCCGGCCTGAATTAACAACGACGCCACATGGCCGCCGATAAAACCGGATGCGCCAGTGACGAAGACATGTTGTCCGACGAAAAAATGATGAAGATCGTGCGGCATCATGCAGATCGAATGATCGCTGGAACTAGTTGCTTTCGAGCTTGGATGACATCCGCCGGAAAGTCGATCTCGATCCACGGCAGTCCGGTCACGTCTTCGTATCCGAATCGCCCGGCAAGCACCAACGTCCTTAAGACATCATCGTAGGAATCCGCGCAACTGGAGCCACGACTTCGCGCCCGTGTCTCCTTAATCAGAAGGGGAAAATCAACCGGAGCGATCTTGAAGAAACCGATTGATTCGCCCACGAACTCGGCGTCGCCGCTCCATTGCTTGCGAAAGTCGATCGGTCGTCCGTTTTTTACCGGCACGAGCATGGGATCATCGTCGTTGGTGGAGAATTCACGATCCAGCAGTAATGCAGTGGGGTGTACCGATCCGGTGAGACGGTCGAGCATCCCGGTTGGATAAAACACATCGGCATCCATCAACAAGAGAGGCTCGGAGCTGTTTTCGATTTCTGGAAGCGAGAGTTTCAGGCTGAGCAAACTCCCCTCTCGAAAGCGTGGATTCACAATCTCGCGTACCGCAATGTCGTGCCGGACGCAAATGCCGGGAAGCAATTCTGCGATCTGCTCGCGAAGATGGCCGGTCACCAGCACGACGTCGCGCACGCCGGCCTCACGTAACCGCAACGCGTGCCACTCCAGCAGCGTTCGCCCGCCGAATTCGAGAAGGATTTTCGGCGAGTCCGATTGCAAACGAGTTCCGCGCCCCGCGGCGTAGATAATGGCTTTCATGCCGGCGCCTCAACTTCTCGCGCGACGCGCTGCGCGAAACCGCGCAGCGGTTCCTCGGCATAGAGAAGCGCGCCACCGATTAGCGCGAACGTCAAGTCACGCGCACGGCGGATGATGGCGTAGGGAGCCGCAAGCGCCGGTGGCAAACCGAAAAGGTAAAATAGAAAAATAATGCCACTTTCCTGCACTCCAAGGGCGGCCGGGGCAAAAATCCCGAGTGCCTTGGCGACGCCGATGAATGCCTCAAAGGCCAGTGCCTGACTCCAATCCAACGGCATTCCAACCAGGTATGAGACGAGCAAAATGTCGAGTGAATCGGCGATCCAACCCGCCAGATAAAACGTAACGCTGGAAAGGAAGCGTCGCCGATCATTGCGATAGAAATCTAAAATTCGCCGATCGAGTTGCCGCAAACTTTCAGCTCGCGATGTAAGCGCGCGAATGCGCAACCGCAATCGCCGAGTCAACGCCAGGAATGTGCTGAAGATTCCTCGATGCTGCAGCCAGAAAAGCATCCCGATGAGTGCCGTTGCCGCGCCGGTAATTGCGAACATGCCGGCGCGAGCAGGTGAATTGGCCGGCAGAATGGAAGAGCCGGCCACGGCTCCAAACGCGATAAAAATCACTTCAGCCAGAACTTGCGCTGTCTTTCCGATGATTACGCTTGATGCGCCGTCGACAACCGGCAGGCCGCGTTTATGGAGCAAATAGACTTTCACCGCTTCGCCCCCGAGATAAGCGGAAGGCACAACATTGTTGAGCGATTCACCAGCCCATCGAATGCGAAATAGCGCTCCGAAGCTGATCGATTTAGGAAGCGTGCGGCCCAAGCACAAACGCCATCCAACAGTATCGAGAAGATAAACGAGTGCGTAGGGCAGTAGAATAAGAGGAGCCGACCAGCCGAGCGTGGCGAAGGCGCGCGGGATCGTATCTACTCCGGTTCGGTGTACGAACCAGGCAAACAGCGCCAGGCCCGCTCCAGCGATAATAAATCTTAACGCCAATTTCACGCGGATTTCTTCGAGATAGCCGGCGCACTTCCGGCGTCTCGCCACTGCGAGCGAAGCGCAATGATCCAGAAGAGATGTACACCTATCCCGGCTATCCAGAGGAAGAGATCGAGCTTGCCGGCTATGGCCAGCAACAGGACCAGCAGCGAGAAGTCGCGGTTGGTCGTGGCATTAATCAATTTTTTGAGACCAGAAGATTTGCGACCGCTCTTGCGTTGCATGGAGCACACAATCACGGCGAAGGAGATGATTACGCCGAGCACGGCGCTGATTCCGAGCGCAAGCGCGGGCGATGCGGGATCGCTCCGAGCCAAGCCAAAGCCGATGCCGGAGAAAACAGCGATGTGCACGAACTGGTCACCCACCAGGTCGAGCCATTTGCCCAAGCGCGATTCTTTATAAAGGACGCGCGCAAGATCGCCATCCACGCAGTCGATGATGGCGGAAATCTGCAGGAGAAACGCGCCAGAGATAAAATATCCCCCGGCGAAAAACCACCCCGACAAAATGCCAACGAGTGTCGATACGATCGAAACTTGGTTGGGCGAGAATGGAGCATGGATAAGAATTTTCGACAGGTAGCGCCCGAGTGGGCGATTAAGAAACCGATCGACGATTCCATCCGCATTGCTGGTGAGCGATGCCCAAAGACGGCGCTCGGCCTCGCGTGCCGAAGTCGCGTCAGTTACCGGTACGGCGACTTTTCCGGCGCTCACTGGCATGGCATCACCCACCGTCATCGCAACCGGCAGACAAGCGTCATCAGCCGAAAACAGCTGTCCTCCACCTTCGATTACTCGCTGAAGATCCGCGGTCTCGACGAACACACCTCCATTAATGAGAAGCGCGGGTTCATCGAGTGGTATTGCTGAAGCAAGTGTTATGTCGACGCCAAGGGCGCGGGCACGCGGAGCTGGCGGCGTGGTTTTTGCGATCAGGTAGATCGGAGCGCAACCCGCCCGATGGACGGTCACAATCAAGCGATCGAGCAGGCTCAATCCCGCGATCTGTACGCCGCTCGTTTCAGCGACGCAGTCGAGGATGGCGGGGACTTTTCTCACCGCACCTTGCCTTTGCCGAAGACCCCGCGAAGTCCGAAGTAGGCGACTACATCTTTCATGTTCGAGATAAAGCGCATGAAGGGATTCATCTCGCCGGCCGTGACGTACTGCATCGATACAATGTAGCGTGACTCGCCTTCTTTTAGCGGCGATGCCACTTCCATCTGCCATCGGCTGAGCACTTCCCGGGACAGGAATTCTTCCACGATTACGAACTCATCGTGCTCGGAATAGTTTCGTCGCAGGTTCGCTTCGTCCGTTCCTCTCAATGAATCACAAATCAATTGGTCTATCTTGGCCGTGGCGGTTGCGAGCATGGAATCAAAAGGAACTGAACAGACGCCTTAAACCGAAACAAACGGAGAAACTAATCACTGGTATTGAGTAGCGAGAAAGTCAATGATTCTCATCGTAGACTGCTGTGCATCATGACTTCCTCGACCACTTGCGAAATCAGTAAGACGCAGCAATTTAAGCGGCTCCTGCAATCCAGACGTCTTGAGTTTTTGATGGAGGCTCACAATGCATTGAGCGCCCGCATCGTCGAGGAAGCTGGGTTTCGCGGAATCTGGGCCAGCGGGCTTTCGATCTCCGCCGCCCTCGGCGTACGCGACAACAATGAAGCCAGCTGGACGCAAGTACTGGAAGTCGTCGAATTCATGAGCGATGCCACTCGCATTCCAATCCTGCTCGATGGTGATACTGGCTACGGAAACTTCAACAACATGCGGCGGCTCGTGAAAAAACTGGAGCAACGCGGGGTTGCAGCCGTCTGCATCGAAGACAAACTTTTCCCCAAGACCAATTCATTCATCGAGGGCGAACGTCAGCCTCTCGCCACGATCGACGAATTCACGGGCAAGATTAAAGCGGTTAAGGATGCGCAAACGGACACAGACTTTTGTCTGGTGGCACGGCTCGAGGGATTCATTGCGGGTTGGGGGATCGATGAAATGCTCCGCCGCGCCGAAGCCTATCATTTCGCGGGGGCGGACGCGCTTCTCATTCACAGCAAGAAGGTGACGCCAGATCAAGTGCTCGCGTTTGCGAAAGCGTGGGCGAACAAGTGTCCGCTCGTGATCGCCCCCACCACTTATTATAGTACGCCGGTTGAAGTCTTTGAGCAGGCGGGCATCAGAATCGTGATCTGGGCAAATCAAAATGTCCGCAGCGCAATTGCCGCGATGCAGGAAACGACCCGCCGTATTTTTGCTGAGCGTTCGGTTCAAAATGTCGAAGATAGAATTGTCCCAGTGAAAGAAGTTTTCCGGCTTCAGAATGCGGAAGAACTGTTGCTTGCCGAGGAACGTTATTTGCCCAAGGGCCGCGCTTCGATGCGCGCGATTATTCTCGCTGCCAGTCGCGGTAACGAACTGGGAGACGTCACGGCCGGCATCCCGAAGGCTATGGTGCCCATTGGCGGGACGCCACTACTGCACAAGCTTGTCGCCCAGTTTCGCGCAGCCGGCGTCCGTGCGATCACCGTGGTGCGTGGCTATGCGGCCGAGACAGTGCGCGCAGCCGACGTTGAATTCATAGAGAACGAAGATTTCGAAAGCACGGGGGAATTGGTTTCGCTACATAAGGCCCTCGATCGGATCGATGGCGATACGATCATTTCCTTTGGAGATATACTTTTTCGCCAGCATATCCTGAACAATCTGCTCGCCGAAGAACACGATATCGTTATCGCGGTGGATGCGATGTGGGAGCGGCGACGCAAGCGTGAGGGGGGTGGATATATCGACTATATCACCGCGACCCGGCCCTACTCTCTCAGTTATGACGAAGAGGATGCGTTCCTGACGGAGATAGGACCCGATCTTTCGGCGGACAAAATCCAAGGCGAATGGATCGGCTTGATCAAAACGACAGCGCGTGGCTCCGCTGCGATATGCGATGCGTTGGATGTCGTATCCAGGCGTCCCGATTTTCGCCGATTGCGCTTCGACGATCTTTTCAATTATCTCGTCAGGAGGGGACAACGCGTGCAGGCCCTTTACATCACCGGACAATGGCTGGACGTGGACGATCTCGAGGATCTCGCACGAGCACAGGCGTTTTAATTTTAATCAGGCCGCGTCTTAAGTCATGATCAGCGCTTTCTCCTTCGTCGATCACCTGCATGGCCTTGGTTATTCGCAATATGCGGGAGTGCCCTGCTCCTTTTTAACGTCTCTGATCAACTACGTGATAGATGATCCAACGGTCGACTACATCGGCGCCACGAGCGAAGGCGAGGCAGTCGGGATTACTTTCGGAGCGTTTCTCGCCGGCCGGAAAACGGTGACCATGTGTCAGAACTCCGGCCTCGGTAACATGGTGAATCCTCTGACCTCGCTAAACTATCCGTTTCGTGTGCCGACGTTGCTCATCGTTACCTGGCGCGGCCAGCCCGAAGTAAGGGACGAACCGCAACATGAACAGATGGGAAGGATCATGCGGCGTTTGCTCGAGACCTTGGAAATACCGTATTTGCCTTTTCCGGCTGGCGAAACAGAAATTGCCCAAACCCTGGCGGAGGCTGAAGCGAGCATGGAGCAGCGGAAACGGCCGTTCGCGTTGGTGATGCAAAAAGGATCGGTCGCGCCGCAGGCTTTGTCGGGTCGCGTCGAGCCCGAGTCGATCAAAACCGATCTGCGACAAAACCTCTCAGCAAAGGAGAAGGAGCAACTCACCCGGACCGCCGCAATTGAGCTCATCCTCGATGCTCTCGCCGGCGACGAAGCGATCATCGCTTCGACCGGCAAGACCGGCCGCGAACTCTTCACAATCTCGGATCGCGCCAACCACCTCTACGTCGTCGGCGGAATGGGCACCGCGTCGGCGATCGCTTTCGGTGTGGCCCACGCGCTCGCGAGGCAACCAGTCGTCGTCATCGACGGAGATGGCGCTGCCTTAATGAAGCTCGGCGTGCTCGCCACGATTGGCTTCTATCAACCATCGAATCTTCTTCACATCATCCTAGATAACGAAGCGCACGATTCAACGGGAGGCCAGCAAACGGCGTCGGAGATTGTCCGCTTCGCGGCCGTCGCCGCTGCGGCTAATTATCGCTCGGCTTTTGCAGTGGACCGCCCGGAAGACATTCGGGAGGCTGTTCGTCTGCTGCGTTACCGGCCCGGACCTTCCTTATTGCATGTGAAGATACGATCGGGCTCGCCCGCGAAGCTCGGCCGTCCCACTGTGGCGCCGCACGAAGTTAAAGAACGCTTTTCACAATTCTTGAGGTCCAACGCGAAATGAAAGATCCGCTTCTGTTCACCCCGGGACCACTCACCACGAGCGCGACCGTCAAAGCCGCGATGCAACACGACGTTGGTTCGCGCGACACCGACTTCATCGAGCTGGTGGCAGGCATTCGCGCGGAATTACTCCGCATCGCCGGTGTCTCACGCGAACAGGGTTACGAAGCTGTGCTCATGCAGGGAAGCGGAACGTTTGGGCTCGAGTCGGTCATTTCATCAGTCATCCCGCCGGAAGGCAGATTCGTGGTGCTGGCAAACGGCGCTTATGGCGAACGCATGGCTGCGATCGCGGAGCGATTGGGAATTTCCACCAGGCTGGCACGCTGGCCGGAGAACGAATCGCCGGACCCTGCCAGCGTACAACACCTCATCGAGGAAGAACCGGCCGCGACGCATGTGGCAATCGTGCGTTGCGAAACGACCACCGGCATTTTGAATCCGATCGATGAGATTACGCACATTGTAAAAGCGGCCGGTCGCGAATTCATTGTCGACGCGATGAGCAGTTTCGGTGGTGTGCCCATCGATTTGAACAAACTGGAAATCGATTATGTAATTTCTTCCCCTAACAAATGTCTCGAAAGCGTCCCCGGTTTCTCCTTCGTGTTGGCGCGACGCGCAGTGCTCGAAACTACCAAAGACTGCGCGCGAAGCGTCAGCCTAGATCTGTTCGCACAATGGGAAGGTCTTGAACGCAATGGCCAATTCCGCTTCACGCCGCCCACCCACGCGTTGCTCGCCTTCGCCAGAGCGCTTGAAGAACTGCGCGAAGAAGGCGGCGTCTCCGCTCGCGCCGCCCGCTACCGCGCTAATCACGAGGCATTGCGAACGGGGATGCGCGAGCTTGGTTTCGCCGAGTATTTGCCGGAAGAACGCCAAAGCAACATCATCACTGCGTTTCGTTATCCGGATGATCCGAACTTCCAATTTGAAGACTTCTATCAGCATCTCCGGGCGCGCGGCTTCGTCATCTATCCCGGCAAGTTGAGCCGGGCCAACTGCTTTCGCATCGGAACCATTGGCCGGATGAACGAGCAAAACGTGCGGGACCTTGTCGCCGCGATCGGCCGCTATGCGAGACTTAAGCCTTCGTACGTTTCTGCAACGATCTGATCGACCACCGCTTTCATATCGTGCGTCCGCTCGTAGGCTGCGAGTTGTCGATCTGCGCCGGTGCCTTCGCGCATGATGCGCTCGATGTGCGCCATTTCGTTCTCGCTGTCGAGTTCGTTTACTTCGGTCGAGACGAACTCAAGCAATTCATTTAACAGACTGCGTGCGTCGACTTCGGTTTCGCGACCGAAATCGATCAGTTTACCGTCAATGCCGTAACGCGACGCCCGCCATCGGTTTTCGTCGAGAAGCCGTCGGCGATAAACACGGAAGGTGATATTTTGCCGGAGCAGCTTGTGCAGCTTCGCAATCACCGCCTGAATCAAAGCCGCGATCGCGAGCGTGTCGTCCACGCGCGATTGCGCATCGCACACGCGCACTTCCAGTGTGTCGAAGAATGGGTGCAGCCGGATGTCCCACCAGATTTTCTTAGCGTTATCGACGCAACCGGTTTTGACCAGCAATTTGCAGTAATCTTCGTACTCCGAAAGGCTTTCGAACGCGTCTGGAATCCCGGTGCGTGGAAAGCGTTCGAACACTTTGAGTCGATAACCTTTCAAGCCCGTGTCCTGGCCACCCAGAACGGTGAGTTCACCGAGAGCGCGTAAATGTGCGGGAGAAATAGCGCGCTTGATTCATGACGTGAATGGCCATTTCACGATCTGCAATTCCGACATGGACGTGCAATCCGAAGATGAGATTGGCGCGTGCGAGCTGCTGCATGTCCTTGACTATCTCCTGATAGCGCTCGCCTTGAGTAATGAGTTGATCGCGCCAGTGCGAAAACGGATGTGTGCCGACCGAAGCAATCTGTAGTCCGCTGCGACCGCGAGTTCCGCGAGTCTGCTGCGCAGTTCGATCACATGGGCACGCGCATCGACAACCGACTGGCAAATTTCAGTGCCGAGCTCAACGACCGATTGGTGCATCTCGGCTTGATTTGCTCTTTGAGCGTGACTTTCCCGCCCTCGAGGATCTCCTGGATGTGCGACCGAAGCTCGCGTGTCTCCGGATCAATGATCGCAAATTCCTCTTCGATGCCGAGAGTAAACGTGTGTGCTGCTTTGCGCTCATCAGGGGTAGACTTCCGTCAAAAACCTCGCTGTCATCGTGGATCGAGCAGGGTCCCTTGTCCGCCAGTCCGACGGACTCGTCGAAGGCATTTCCCGCGAGCCATCGATGCACCTCGCTTCAGTTATCTTAGCGAGCTCGCCCAGCGCTCGCCTTGTCACCGCTGCTTGCAGGTATTTGCCCCAGTTCAAATTTCACGTCCGGGTTTGTTCGCGCGCTTTACGGATTGCCATTTCGAACCGCTTCGACCACCCATTCGAAATTTGCCTGACCGACGTTGGCCGCTTCGCATCCGGCGCGGATTGCAAAATCGATCGCGACCGGCACGCCGTCGCGAATCGCAAACTCGACCGTGTTCAAGTCGTAACCAGAAACTGGTTCAGCGTCAGCACATCCTGCTCGACTCTTTGGAGGATTTCTTCGGCGCCTGCCATTCGGTTTGATACCGCAATGATAAGGATGCCGCGGCTCGTATGGCATAATCCGAACATGCCGTTGATCGATTGAATAGCAGCGGAAGTCATGTCGAATTTCACTTCTTCCTGCAACATCATCACCAGTTGGCCAGTCTCGCCGTAGGCGCGATAAAATTCCTCCGGGTTATGCAAGCGATAGACATTCTTCCAACCGCCGCCTGCGAACGGTTTAAAAATGCCGGCAACCGACGTAACTGAAAATCCTTCCCAATCGAGCGGGTATCCGAGATTGCGAAATGATTTGTCGTTCGTGTCCGTCGGCGGTTGGTTTGACGGAAGCAACACGTTCGCGGAACGCGACGCCGATCTTGGTCGCCAGCGCGTTGTTGAAGAATTTTCGTCGCGCTCCACCAGAACGGATTATTCACGACTGCCGTGCCCGTGAGCGCGGCGTTCTTCAGCCAGGCCCGATAGAATGGGACGTCTTGCGAGATGCGATCGATCACCACGTCGTAGCCGCATGGCTCCCCCTGAATCACCTTGTCGATTCTGACAAATTCCGCGACGATGTCTTTGCCGCCGGTTTTCTGATTCACCCGCTCCACGAATGCCGGCGGGAAACTGTGTTCCTGGCCAAAAAGAATTCCGATTTTTTTCATAGGTTCACTTCTGTCATTCCGAGCGGAGCGAAAGCGTAGTCAAGGAATCCCGCAGAGCAACCGTTGATCAGGCTACGGGATCCCTCGACTTCGCTCGAGATGACCGACATGTATGTGAGTTTGAATCCGCATCGTGCAGGAATAAGATAAGCCATGGTCAAGAAACTGCTGCACACGCGATACCGCGTACAAGACCTGGAGAAAACGGTTTCTTTCTACAAGGATGTTCTGGGACTCAAGGAGCTTCGCCGTCACACTTCCGGTCGCGGATCACAGCTCGTGTTCTTAAAAGCTCCCCATGGCGACGAGGAGATTGAGATTTGTAAATTTGACGAAAGCGGGCCGATAGTGGTCGGTCCCGATCTTACGCATCTCGCATTTGAAGTGGACGATCTTGAGAAGTTCGCGAAAGAGGCAGCGGCAAAAGGTTATCCGCTATCCGATGGACCACATTCAACTGGCACCAGTAAAATCGCATTCATCGACGCGCCAGAAGGCTACGAGATTGAATTGATCGAGCGCGGGCGAAAATCCTAGACAGGAAACTGGCATTTGCGCCCGGTACTTGCGCCGTTAAAAGTTTTGTCGCTAATTTCCGACCCATGAAATCGTCGCGCAACTGGCTCTGGTTCCTTTGCGTTCTCATCCTGGCATCAGTTCCAAACGCATGGAGCCAGGACGCCGCTGACTCCGAAGCGGTACGACCGAGTGGGGCCTCCGGTACCGTCCGCAAAGCGAAGGCGGTTACTGCGAAAGATAAGCTCGCTAAAGCTAATCGCTCCGACGACGAACAGGACGCTGATGCCGAACCCACTCCGACTCGCAAATCAAAGACATCGAAATCGACTCACACCCGCTCACACCGGGCCCGCGCCAAGTCGAAGGAAACAGCGGAAACGATTCCCGCGCCGACAGAGTTCACTCCCGAGGGAATACCAAGGACCAGCGCAGCTTCTGTGATTGTGGTGGACGCGAATAGCGGCAAAACCTTGTACGAAAAAAATCCGGATCAATTCAGGGCTCCGGCGAGCACGCAAAAATTACTTACGGCGCTCATTGTAGCGGAGAGCGGTTTTCTCGATCGACAGGTCACAGTGCAACCAACAGATACAATGGCTGAGCCGGTGAAATTGAACATTAAAGCAGGCGACACTTATCAGCGGATCGATCTTCTGCGCGCGTTGCTGGTGAAAAGTCCTAATGACGTCGCGCGATGTCTGGCCCGGGATAATGCCGGCAGCACCGAAGCGTTTGCGGAGGTCATGAACAGACGTGCCCAACAACTTGGAGCTGTGCATTCGCATTTTGTGAATCCGAATGGTTTGCCTGTGCCGGGGCAGTACTCCACTGCGCGCGACCTCTCGCTCATCGCGCGCGCTGCTTATGCGAATCCGACAATTCG
>JAALOD010000002.1:0-29327 GCA_013372845.1 Candidatus Udaeobacter sp. | reverse complement strand
TGGAGCCTCTGGATGTAAAGCCTCCGCCGCGTTAGCCAGGTTTACGCCGCTTTCACGCTGAGACCTGCCCCGGACGAGATGTTCGAACATCGCGTGGAGCCAGCGGGAAAAAAATCGCAGGGCAACGCCGAACGACATTTTCGATTTCCCATATACACGTTCACGAAAGACGATCGGAACTTCACGTACGCGCAGCGTTCCGCGGGCGCGCAACATTGTCTCGAAAACAATTTTGAAACCGCTGGTTTGCGGCGCGAGTTCCAGCAACCGCGAGCGATCGATCGCAAAGAAGCCGCACATGGAGTCGTGAAGGCCAGTCAGCGGATACGCAAGCGCCGCCCTGCTCGAGACACGGCCCGCCGCCATGCCGGCCAGCCCGGCGTTGACCCTCCGTTCACATAGCGGCTGCCGACTACAAGGTCTGCGGTGCCGGCAAACAGCGGCGCCACCAAATCCTTGATCCGGTCAGGCGGATGACTCAGGTCTGCGTCCATCACGATAGAATTTCTCCCGCGGCCCCGCGCCCAACATGATCGCCGCCGCCAATCCAGGACCTGCGCCGTCTTGTTCGATTAGGCGAATCGGCCGGCTTGCCGCGAGGCGCGAATTCTGTCACAAGTTGCGTCAGTAGAATGATCGTCAACGAACAAAATTTCCCGAAAAGGAACAGCGCACGCAGCAATTTCCGAAACCAACGGCAGTATATTTTCCTCCTCGTTCAAGGTTGGAATAATGATCGAGACGAATTTGAGAACAAGTCTGTCATCCTGAAATGCCAAACGTTTAACGCTCAACCCGCCTTCGGCAAGCGACCGAAAGTCCGCGAGCGCGGCGCCGAGCGCCAACGTTCAATCGTCGGACTCCAACAATTCGCAATCGAGTGCTCTCAAGCCGTAGCTCGCAACAAAAATTGCTTGGGATCAAACGATTCGGCTGCGCCGGAGCTGCGGCGTGACACTGCCCTCCACGTTGTCGCGAGCGAAGGCTGGAGCCGACGACGGGATTCGAACCCGTGACCTGCGGTTTACGAAACCGCTGCTCTACCAGCTGAGCTACGTCGGCAGGCGCGGCCAAACATTACATCGTGGCAACGGTGTGGCAATAACACTCCACGGGTTGGCGCCGTCTCTTACTCATGCTCGTGCTCGTGATCGAGATTGTTAAGGGATCACGGCAAAACGAATGTCTCACCAATTTCGCGCAGCGCGATGCGTTCAGGCGTATTGCTGAGCGCGGCCTGAAAGCGTTCGATGGGCTCCCGGAATGGCTCGAAACTGAGCCGGAACGTCTGATGATGCACGGGCATGATAAATCGCGCGCCGGCAGCGGTTGCCATTTCAATCGCTTGTTCGGGTGTGCAGTGCGATTGGATCCAGGGGTTGTACGCGCCGATTGACATGATCGCGAGATCGACGGGCCCGTGCTGAGACAATTCAGCGAAGGTGTTTGTCATTGCAGTATCTCCGCCGAACAGAATGCGCCGCCCATTTCGCTCGATGACGTAACCATTGTAACCACGATAATCGTCGCGCTGTTTGCGCGCGCCCCAGTGTCTCACTTGAAAAGCGCTGATTGCGATGTCGCCTTTCATTTGACTTGCGATGTTGAGGACTTTCGTTTCACCCCAGCGAAGTTCCGTGATGTCTCGGAGACGCGTCCATCTTAGCAAGTCTGCAGTGTTTGGAGCGGTGATTACCCTGGTGAGTTCATCGAAGCGGTGGAGTGTTCGCAAGTCGAAGTGATCGAAGTGCGCATGAGATAAAACAATGAGATCGATCCGGGGCAGTTCGCGAAATTTGAGCGCAGGCACAGTCAATCGCTTCGGACCGATGGTAAATCCCGGCAGCCGAATCCCAATGCGTGGAAACAGCACCGGGTCGGTGAGGACTTTGATGCCGAAGAAATTGATGAGGACCGTGGCATGGCCGATCCAGGCTGCGGTCACCTCGCTGTCGTTCCACCTCAATGGCTCCGGTTTAGCGAAAGCTGGAGTAATCGGACGCCAGCTTTCGATTGTCCATTCACGCCAAAGATGCGTGAGCCAACGCCTCACCCGCCTGCTCTGCAGAGTTGGTTGTTCGGGCGTGTGCATACGAGTAAGCGAATACAAGGCGACGTCGTTTCGTCGCCCTTAGCGTGCGCCGAATAAACCTTTGAACGCTTTCCAAAGAGTTCGGCCCGCTTTCGGCGGCCCTGCGCGCGCGACGAGGACGGGAACATTTGCACGATTCAAAATGCTGCGGGTCAGATCGCCCATGATGTAATGCCCGAGCAGACCGCGCGCCTGGGAGGTGCCGGTCACGATTAAATCGTAATCGCCTGCGCGCACTTCTTCGAAAACTTGATCGATTACAATGCCATGCCGAAGGCGCACTTCAGCTGGAACAGCAAGACGTTCGAGCTCTCTTTTTTGTCGAAGCAAATTTGTCCCGAGCTCCGATTTGGATTCCAGCAATTGATCAACGTTCTCCTCTAACTGTACCAGATTGACATAGATAGCCGGTGGTTCGGCCATGACATGCAGAAGAGTTACGGAGGCTCCCACAGCGGCCGCGATCTCGCCGGTGAATCGCACAGCTTGTTCGATGAATTCCTTTCCACCTGTACAGACGAGAAACCGTTTCAACTGTTTGCGTTCACCGATCGCCACCAGCACTGGCGGCTGTATCGCTTTGATGACTTCGTATGTTCTTTCGGAGCGCCAATAATGCCCGCTTGCTCCAGTCCAGCGCGCGCCAACAAGAACGAGATCGTAGCTGATGCTTGATGTTTGATCGAGAATCTGGCGTACCGGTTCGCCTGCGCGCACGACAATATCCGGTTGTGCATTTTGTGTCCGGAGGGATTGCGCTTGTCTTTCGAGCGCTTCACGCAGCGGTTGCTCATCGCTCGACTTCTCGACGATCCCAAGAAGAGTGATTTCAGCTTTCAACGGACCGGCTAGTAACGCTGCCAGATCGATCGCATTCTCGGACGCCGGCATTCCGTCGCTGCAAATCAAAATCTTCATTTACACTTACAATTTATGGCCGCTGAACATTGTGTAGATGACAATGGCCGCGCCAATCAGCGGCAAGGGAACGAAAGCCAGCCGAATTGTCGGTCCGGCAAAATATTGCGTCGAGATGGCGCCGATCTGCGCGCCGATGGCTGCCCCGGTGTTCATGACCAGCGCGATCAAAATGTCCACATTACCTTTTACCGCGTGGCTAAATGTGCCGTAACTGGCCGAGATGATGATTTCGAAAAGATCAGTGCCCACTGCGAGATGCGTGGGAATTCCCAGCACGTAAACCATGGATGGCATGCGAATGTAACCGGCGCCGCCGCCGAGAAAGCCGCTGAATACTCCGCCTACGAACGCCACTAACAGAATCATCCACAGGGAAATTGCTTTTATTCCCGATGCAGGTAGCGAAATCATCGGCCAAACCTTGAGGCGTTGAATCGCGCGCGTCACAGGACCGAACGCTGAATAGTCTTTTTTTGATTTCGCTGCCTTTCCGACGCCGCGCTGCGATCGTCCCTTCGACGATGATAATGTCTTTCGGCTTTCCCAGATCATGAACGTCGAGATACTCAGATAAACGACGATGGAGACGACGCTCACGACAAAATTGACGTTGCCGGCGCGTTTCAAGATCTGGATCGCCTGCGCTCCGACTTCCGCCCCTACGATGGTTCCCACAGCCATAATCAATCCGAGACGCAGGTCGACGTTTCCGAGGGCGCGATGGCGTCTCGCGGCTACGACCGATTTTCCGACAATGTGCGCCAGGTCGGTGCCGACTGCGAAATTCCAGTCTAAACCGGCAAGGCGCAGTGCAGGACCAGCGATGAAACTCCCGCCGACGCCAAAGAATCCACCGAGAATACCAATCAAAAATCCAACTATCGCAAGATAAACGGGACTGATATCCGCCCCTGAAATCGGAAAAAACATAATTTATTCAGAACGGCCGCGAATGAGACGGATCAAAAAGGTGGTCAGACTTTCAAGGAGAACGGCCTGACCGACGATCAGTAAAATCGCGAGTCCGGCATAGAGATATCGATGATGAATTTCGAGCTGGAACAACCATTGTCCCAGCAAATGCAGCACTAGAAAAAAGTATGCGATGACAAGAACCGCGTAGATCACTAGCTCAATTGCAAAAGCTCGCACAGTCCTGGCGGTTTCCTTTTTCATCAGAAGTGGTTGATCCGTTACCTCTTAACGTCTCAGCGGCATCTGCCGGTTGCGTCCAATCGCGTTAAGGCGCAAATTGTTTTGCACTGTGAGCGTTTCTTTCTAGCGTTCCACTTCACTTTACGGGCAAAACCATGGCCGATGTCGCGAACAAATACGCCGAAAACGTACCGGGCAAATTCTATGTCGATGATCAATGCATCGATTGCGATTTGTGCCGCGAAACCGCGCCTGCCAATTTCAAGCGGAACGACGACGGCGGCCACTCGTATGTCTATAAACAACCGGAGACGCCGGAAGAAGAAGGACTTTGCAAAGAGGCAATGGAAGGCTGCCCGGTCGAAGCGATCGGCAACGACGGCGCGTGATCCTGTAGCGGCGGTCTGTGACCGTCGAATTCCATGGGCAAATATGATGGTCGGCGCTCACAGAGCGCCGCTACAGTTCCCGTAGCGCTAAGCGTCGCGGGTTCCGACAGTAGCGCTGGCGCTGGCATTCAGGCCGACATTAAGACATTTTCCGCACGCGGTGTCTATGGATTGACCGCCGTGACCTGCGTCGTCGCGGAAATTCCTGGAAAAGTTTCACGGATCGAGCCGGTCAGCGCAAAAATTGTTAGCGAGCAAATCGAAGTGCTCGCAAAAAGTTTTCCTATCGCTGCGATCAAGGTTGGTCTGCTTTGCTCCGCGGAAATCGTGTCCGCCGTAGCGAAGACGATACTGGACTTGGAGAAGATGTCTGCTCCACGGATTCCGCTGGTGGTCGATCCGGTCTTTGTAGCAACGAGTGGCGATCCTCTCATTGATCCGGCGGCTATCGAAACTTATGAGAAAGAATTGTTCCCACTCGCGAGCTTAATTACGCCAAATCTCGATGAAGCGGGGCGCTTGCTTGGAACGAAAATTAAAGATCGGCAATCGATGCATCATGCCGGAAAAGAGTTGGAGAACAGATTCGGAACCGGAATCCTTCTGAAAGGCGGTCATCTGGCGGGTGAACGCGCTGTCGATCTTCTATTTACCAACGGGAAAGTTGTCGAATTCTCAGCGCTGTTCGCACATGGGGTCGCGACCCATGGCACCGGCTGCACATATTCGGCAGCGATCACGGCCGATCTTGCCAAAGGGCTCTCCCTCGAAGAGGCGATCAGTGAGGCCAAGAAATTCGTGACCGGAGCGATCCGCAATCATTTCCAATGGGGCAAGCTTCACGCGCTTCGTCATTCGATATGACTTGGTAGCGCGAGTCCGAGCCGGACTGGCATTACCGGGCGCGCAGGAGACGCGGAACGGACGGCTCGGCGATCCGTCCTACCATACGTGCCGACTTCAGGCCCTATCGACGTCGTCTTTCTTCTCCCAGCGCTTTAACTCCATCGCTTCGAGTGCAGCCGTAGTTTCCGCCTGTTTCTTGCTGCGGCCGCTGCCCTGGCCGAGAACGATTCCTTCCCAGACAACTTGTGAGACGAACGTTTTCTCGTGCTCAGGCCCGCTTTGCGAAACCAATTCATAGACCGGACTGCGCGGCGAGATGCTTTGCAACAACTCCTGAAGCTGGCCCTTGGGGTTGATGTCCACTGGTGTTTCCGCCAGTTGTTCGAGATCGCTGCGAGTTTGCGTCAAGATGAACTCTTTCGCTGCTTCGAGACCGCCGTCGAGGTAAATGGCACCGATGAGCGCCTCAAACGCGTCTGCCAATGTGGACGTGCGTCCCCGGCCGCCACTGCTTTCTTCGCCACGCCCCATCAAAATGTAACGTCCCAAGTCCAGCGCAGCAGCATGCGCCCGTAACGCTTCACGAGAAACCAGCCGCGAACGTAGTTTCGTTAGTTGACCTTCGGCTTCGGCTCGAAAATGGCCAAACAGATACTCAGTGATGACAAGCTGGAGAACGGCGTCGCCCAAAAATTCCAGACGCTGATAATCAAAATGATAGCGTTGCGCCTCGTGACCAAGGCTCGGGTGGGTGAGCGCCTCCGCGAGCAAAAGTGAGTTCCGGAATTTGTAGCCGATGCGTTCTTCGAGTGGTGTCACTGCTTTGTCATTCTGAGCGAAACCGAAAAATCTCTCAACTCAGTATAACGGCTACGGAATTGCCCAGCGAGAATAGGGCCCGGCAGCAATTGCAAAACTAAGGGGCAACCAGATCGTCAAAGACGCAGTCCGCTATCGTTTCTGATAAACCTCGAGCGAGGTGACTACATCCAACGCGCGCTGCAACACCGGATCGTGGGCGGGGGGCTTTTCCGGCGAGCGGCCGCGGCGTTGCTGCGCCGCCTCAGCGGCTTCAACTTCGGGATTTGTCCCGGCTAACAGCGCTGCCTCGTTCATGTGCGGACGGGCGCCTTCGTAAACGAACGGCCCCATTCCTTTTTCGCCGCTTAGTTGGAAAATTTGCCGCTTGTCTGCCATCGACATCTCGACGGGCAAATCTGGTTTTATCCCCTCTGGAAACAGCGGGCGACCGTCGGGGGAAACCATTTCCGCAACCGCAACGCGCAGAATTTTGCCGCTCGGTAGCGGCAAATCGGAGTATTCAGCTGCGCGACCCGCGGTCACCTGCCCGATCAGCAGGGCCTTGTTGTAAAATCGCAGTGCCGCAGCGATCGCTTCGGCCGCACCAGTCGTATCGCCATCGGTGAGTACCATGACCAGACCGCGAAATGCCGGATCACGATCAGAACTAAACACGCGGTCCTGATGCCCCACCGGTTTGCGCAGGGTAAAAAGCGTTTTGCCTTTGGGACACAACCGCTTTGCGAATTCGGCGGCCAGCGGCAAATCGGTCGTTGCCGGACTGGCGCGAAGGTCCACAATGAGCGCGTTCACGTTTTTCGCGGCGAAATTGGCGACGCTCTTGTCCAACGCCTGAAGGTTCGCTGCGTTTAATGAGCCGACGCGCACGTATCCGATGTGCCCCCCGATAGTCTCGCTGTAAAAGAGGGTGGGCGTTTCCGCCGGCGCGTTCTCCTTGGCGGGCAAAAGCATTACCCCACGCGGCAGCCTCATTATCAACCCCTCAACAGTCGCCCGATTCAACTCGGTATCTGTAATCGCTTCCGGATTTGTGAAATTACTTTTTGATAGCGTGATGACTGCCTGGAGGTCAGGCGGGCCTAACGAATTGACCAGGTCTTCAGTGGTCGGGCTTCCCGAGGGCGAAGGCGATGCGAGCGCGGATGGTCTTGCCGAAGCGGCGGGCCTGCTTGGGGGGACCACAGTCGGCGGTGGAGTTTGCGCCAGCGCATTTATCGCCAGACAGAAGCTAATAAAGGACAACGACGTGAATTGAGACATTGAAAACAGATGCCGACCTATAACGCATTTTCTAATTGCGCGAAAATTCGAATTCCGAATATCGATTTAGAGTTCTCTCAGTTGATTACACCCAGAGCAATGTCGTGCCGGTAGTGGCAGTTTTCGAAATGAATGCGGGAGACAGCCTCGTATGCGCGTGCGCGTGCGGCTTCGAGCGTTAATCCAACCGCGGTCACCGCGAGAACGCGACCGCCAGCAGTCTTAACTTCTCCGTTGGCGCGTTTGGTTCCGGCGTGGAAAATCTGGACATCTTCGAGCTTTCTCGCGTCATCGAGACCCGAAACTGTTTTTCCAGTTTCGTATTTGCCAGGGTAACCACCAGAGGCGAGCACCACCGTGACGGCAGCGCGCGTATCCCATTCAATCGCACACTTGCCAAGATTTCCATCAATCGTCGCTTCCAACAGAGGCAGCAAATCGGATTTCATCCGGGGCAAAAGCGCCTGAGTTTCCGGGTCGCCGAAACGGCAATTGAATTCCAGCACGCGGGCGCCATCTCTGGTAATTATCAAGCCTGGATAAAGAAGTCCGCGAAAGGTGATTCCCTCTTGCAGGAGACCGCGTAGCAGCGGCTGCATAATTTCCGTCTCGAATTGCAATTGCAGCTTGTCGTTCCAATTATTGGCTGGGCTGAACGCACCCATCCCGCCAGTATTCGGGCCCTGGTCGCCGTCCAGCGCGCGCTTGTGATCGCGCGCCGATTCCATCAGGCGATAACTGCTTCGCTCTACAAGGGCATGAAGAGAACATTCTGTTCCGCGTAAGAAATCCTCGATCACGATCCGTCGACCTGCATCGCCAAAGCGGCCCTGGGTCATCATCTCATCGATCGCGGATCTCGCCGCGGCGGCGTCAGAGGCAATGATTACTCCTTTTCCCAGAGCAAGGCCGTCTGCTTTGATCACAACGGGAAATTTCAGTCGCTCGCAGTAATCCAACGCTTCGCTGCTGTCGGTAAACGTCCTCGCTTCGGCGGTAGGTATTTTCTGAGCGCGCATCAGCCCTTTTGCGAAAATTTTTGAGGCCTCAATGCGCGCCGCCGATTTCGTCGGGCCAAACGCGCGCAATTTTTCAGCAGCAAAAAGGTCGACGATCCCCGCGGCAAGAGGATCGTCCGGACCGATCACCGTCAGGTCGATGCGATTTTCCCTGGCGAACCGAACCAGCGCCTTCAGATCACCAGAGGAAATTGCAACATTTTCAGCAATCTCCGCAGTGCCCGCGTTCCCAGGAGCACAAAAAATACGCTCGGCATCTGGAGATCGTCCTAATTTCCACGCAAGAGCATGTTCACGACCACCGCTACCAATAACCAGAATCTTCATGGTGAACTGCTTTGACTGTAGAGGTAGCTGAGTCGGCTGCAACGCTGTCGAACCGTGGCTCAACGACTGACCGACGCCGACACCCACGGTAACTCCGACTCCTACTGCTACACCAAGGCTAGTCAACACCGAGACCTCGCCCCACGCCGCTGCCGCGCCCGACACCGCGACGTTAACGTGTAATAAGGCGCAAACCTATTTTATCGAGGAGCAAAACCAATGGTAGCGACGCCGCAATTGCGGCGTCTTTACCACCCATTATTCCGATCGCGATTCGACTGGCAAGACCGTTAACTCCAATTTCTCGGTGTGGCGAATGACTGTCAGGCTGGCGCTCACGCCAATTTGTTCGCCGACCAAAATCTTGTGCAGATGGTGCACGCTCCCAATAGGCTGATCGTTGAATGCAATAAGCAGATCGCCCTCGCGCAATCCGGCGCGTTCGGCGGGACTATTCTTCTCGACCGAAACAACGAGGACAGCCGTCTCCACGGGCAAACCATAAAATCGGACGATCCGCCGGTGAATCGGCACGTTTTGCCCGGCCACGCCGATATAACCACGGCGGATACGTCCATCGCGGATCAGCCATCCTGCAACTAGTTTAGCCGTGTTGCTGCCGATCGCGAAACAGATGCCTTGCGCCGGTCGAATCATTGCCGTGTTTACACCCACTACCTCGCCAGCCGAATTAACCAGTGGTCCGCCGGAGTTTCCCGGATTCAACGCGGCATCGGTCTGAATAATGTTGTCAATTAATCGGCCTGACTGCGCGTGCATCGAGCGACCGAGTGCGCTGATTACGCCAGCAGTGACGCTCGCCTGAAAGCCGAGAGGGTTTCCGATCGCGATCACTAGTTGGCCGACGCGCAAATTTTCGGAGTCGGCCAGACGCACATGGGCAAGCTGCGGCGCATCAATTCGAATGACTGCAAGATCGGTGTCTGGATCATCGCCTGTTAATTGCGCCGGATATTCGCGTCCATCGGGCAAATTCACAGTAATAGAATTCGCCGAGTGCACGACATGACTATTAGTGAGGATGAATCCGTCAGGCGTGATAATGAAACCCGAGCCGTTGCCGCTGAGTTCGCGCGTTCCACGCGGGAGGCTCATGCGTTGTTTTAGATCGATGTTCACAACGGCGGGAGCGACACGCGCGACTGCACTGACTACGGTGCGCGAATACGCATCGAACAAGACGGAATCGTCCTGATCTGCTGCCACCTCGACGTCCTTACTCGTCGGCGATGGAGCCCCAGACTTCCCCTCGTTTAAGAGGAAATACATCGGGGCAACGTTTTCCTTGGTGAGAGAATCAATTGTCATAGTTAAATTTCGGATAGCCAAACCAACAGTCAACTACACATCGTTTCGATCTATATATACCTTCTCGGATGTTACTCTCTCCTTGCGCGTCAACGGGAATTGTTTTACACACGAGCGTGGCAAAAGTGTCGTCCGCCCCTTCCGTTCTGGATGCGCAGTGTCCGTCCCGGCTGGTGCTCGACCGAATTGCTGACAAATGGACAGCTCTCATCATCCAGATTCTGGCGCGCGGAACGATGCGTTATGCTGCGTTACAGCGTGAGATCGGGGGCATTTCGCAAAAAATGCTGACGCAGACGCTACGCAGCCTCGAGCGCGACGGCCTGGTGCAGCGCACGGTTCATCCCGTTGTGCCTCCAAAGGTGGAGTACTCTCTCACGAGACTGGGCCGAACGCTGATTGAACCGTTGCACGCGCTTTGTCGCTGGTCGGAAAAACATCTCGCTGAGCTTCAGGCGAATCGCGCGCGGGCAAAGCAGGCCGTACTGGAGTAGTGGAGTATTGGGCTGCTGCGGTAGTGAAATTCTATCCCTCTCACAGCTGATATGCACCAAGCGGAAATCATTGTGCTGCTGTTCGCCGCTGTAGCGGTCCTCGCCGTGGTCGCGTGTAAACTTAGGCTGCCGTACCCCATTGTGCTGGTGATCAGCGGACTCGCCCTGAGTTTCGTGCCGCGATTGCCGGAGGTGAAACTCAATCCCGACACCGTCTTCTACTTCATTCTCCCGGCACTTGTTTATCCGGCGGCGTTGTTCACATCGTGGCGTGATTTTCGGCGTAATCTGCGGACGATACTCCTGCTTGCTATCGGCCTGGTGCTGACGACGATGGTTGCGGTTGCCTGGATTGCACACGCGGTTGTGCCGGGACTTCCCTGGGCGGCTGCTTTTGCGCTTGGAGCGATTGTCTCGCCGCCGGACGCGATTGCAGCCACAGCAATCATTCGCCGGCTTGGCGTGCCGCATCGTATTCAGGCAATTCTCGAGGGCGAGAGCTTGGTGAATGATGCCACTGCGCTGGTCGCCCTACAGTTCGCGATTGGGGCGCTCGTTACCGGTACTTTCTCGCCCGGTTATGCGGCCGCCCGCTTTGTCTGGGCAGCGCTTGCTGGCATCGGATTCGGGTTGCTTGTCGGCGTGGTAATACGCTGGGTACAAAGCCATCTCGACGATCCCCCAATCCAGATCACAATTTCTTTGGTCACTCCATTCATCGCTTATCTGCCAGCCGAACGTCTGCATGCCTCGGGCGTCCTGGCTACGGTGGCCGCCGGGATCTTTCTTGGCTGGCATTCGCCGCTGATGATTAGCGCCCGAACCCGGCTCCAGGTTTATGCGTTTTGGGAAACGGTCATGTTCCTTCTCAATGGTTTCGTTTTTATTGTTATCGGCCTGCAACTTCCAGGAATCCTGCACACCCTGAATCGCGAATCGCTTACCGGCGCGGTCGTCAGTGCGATCATTATCTGCGCCGCCGTCATTTTAGTCCGTTTTGCGTGGGTGATACCGGCGGCCTATCTGCCCCGTCTGCTCAGCAGTAAACTTCGGATGCGCGATCCGATTCCCTCGTGGCAAAATATTGCTATCGTCAGTTGGGCAGGCATGCGGGGCGTTGTCTCGCTGGCGGCGGCGTTCGCGTTGCCGCTGGCGTTAACTGATGGCAGCCCATTTCCAGGCCGCGATTACATCTTGTTCTTCGCCTTCTCAGTGATCTTCACCACTCTTATACTTCAGGGTTTGACGTTACCGCTTTTGATTCGGAAACTTGGAATCACACATGACGGGGAGGCAGATGAAGAGGAACGCCGGGCCCGCCTGGAAGCAAACAACGCCGCAATTGAATTGATCGAGGAGCTGCGTGCCAACGGGAAGTTTTCGCCCGACGCAGTGGCTCGATTGCGCGCGGAATACGACGAACGCGTGGAGCAACTGCAACTTTGCGCCGAGAACCCTGACGATTGCCGCGGCGAAATCGCCACGCCGCAATATCAGCGTTTGCAACGCAAAGCGCTCCGCGTTGAAAGGCAAACCATCATCCGTTTGCGAAACGAACACGTGATTAACGACGACGCGTTGCGACGTATTCAGCGTGACCTCGATCTGGCCGAAACGCGCCTGACAGAGAGTTAAAACTGGTAAGTTTTCATAAGGCAAACGCAGACGGTCACAATCGCGGCTGGCAGTTAAACTCCAGACTTAACACTTAAGACTTCCGGCACTAAAAACCGTATCGAGCCGGCCAATTCCTGGCTGGACCGCCCAGCCTCGCTGCGCAAGTCTTCAATTCCTTTTTGAAGTACCGAGCCAGATGCGATCGTACCTTGTTTGTGAGCGGAAGCTTTTCCATCCTGGTCCAACTGTTGTAATCCGCGCTCAATCGGCTGCCCGGCTTGTCTGGATCAGCGCCCAGGAAACGAAGGATGGAGCGCCGCAATTCAGCGGGATTGTTTTGCAGGTCATCAAAGAAATAAACGCGAAACCGCTCTGGATCGACGTAGCGTTTCCATCGCGCGACGACGGCACTCGGATATGAACGCAAGAGCATCCCTCGCCGGGACAAATGCCGATTAACTTCGTTGATGTCGGTCGTGTCAAACGGCTCAATCTGACTATAGTCCACTTCCATGGACAAATGCGACCACACTCGCTCAACCGGATCGCGCGCCAGAAAGATCACCTTTAAGTTTGAGAAGTATCCGACGATTTCTCGAATGACTTCATTACTCAGCGTCGAGTAATTCGGCGAAATATCACCGGAAATGAGCGATGCCTTGGATTCAAACAGTCGTCCATAATTCTCGAGGTCGATGCCCGGTTCAGCGCTAAGGCTCTTGAGCCGCTCCAGAAATCGACGATCGCGCTCGTCTCTGCAGCGCGGGTGAGCTGCGCGTTGAACCCTGCTCAATTGATCAAAGTAATGCAGTTCCTTTACAGGAGGCATCCAGAAATCCGGATGGGAATCGAGTTGCTGATAAAGCCAGGTGGTTCCGGCTTTATGGGCCCCGATACAGAGAAAATCGGGCCCTGCACCGCGAGTAGGAGGCCTCTTTCCTTCCTCAAGCGATCCAATCACACCAGAATAGGATGTCGAAGTCGTCCACCAGTTGCAGGAAGAAGATCACCACCGAAAAACCATATCGTGCGGGCCATTGTTTCGCCGGCCCGCCCAGTTCTGCAGCGCAGGCTTTCAATTCCTGTTCAAAAAACTGAGCTATCCTGGACCGCACCTTGTCGGTGAGCCGAAGTTTCTTCCTGTTGGCATCCTGGTTGTCGTCCGCCTTCAATCGGCCGTTAGACTTGTTAGGATCAGCGCCTAAAAACTGGAGGATCGAGCGTTGCAGTTCTGCAGGATTCTTCTCCAGGTCGTCAAAAAAGAAGATGCGGAAAAGATCTGGACGAACATAGCGTCTCCAGCGTGCCACGATCTTACTGGGATGTGAGCGCAGGAGCACCCCGGGATTCAGCAAATTCCGAATCACTTCGTCAGCATCGGTCGCATCAAACGGAGTAATCATTCCGAGACGAACGCCCATGGACAATTGTGACCACGCTCTCTCAACGGGGTCGCGAGCTAGAAAGATCACCTTTAAATTTGGGAAGGAATTGACGACTCGCTGAATGATTTCATCACTTACTGTCGAATAGGCTGGCGAGATATCACCGGAGACAAGCGATCCCTTGTGCTCGAACAACCTCCCGTAATTCTCCAGATCGATGTAGGACAGGCCGCTCAGGTTTTTCATGCTATCGAGAAAGGAGGCATCGCGCTGGTCTCGGCAGCGCGGAGGATGGAACTGTCTCGTCTTATTTAGACTGTTGAGATAGTGCAGTTCCTTTACCGGAGGCATCCAGAAATCAGGATGTCGTTCAAGCTGCCGATAAAGCCACGAAGTTCCGCCTTTTTGAGCCCCGACGCATAGGAAATCGGGGCAGGCATCGCCTGCTGAATAGTGATTATCTCCTCCGTTTTGATCGTCACTTACGCGAGGTTTGAATGACCAGGCCCAACGCATGGCCGTATTATTTCCCATCTCGCAGTCAAAAAGCAAGATCGGAGACATGGGGCAGGCTCGCGCTCGCGAATTTGCATTGGTTGATATTCACGACGGCGATCCGCCAAACTTCGCTAACTTGTCAGCTCCGTGGCATACGCCCATGAAAGAAATCATCAAGGGCGCGATTGTAATACATCCAGCCTTTCGCAGTGAGGTGACTTTCGTGACGGATAACAAAGGCCGGGTCCTCATCGTGCCCCTCAAATTCCACTAACGGAAAGTGATATCGTTGCACGAGTGCACGAAGCTTCGTGTAATAATCTTCGCGAGCCGACCGCGAGATGCCGGCATGGTCATAAAAGTTTCCGCTTATGGGCATACTGAGAATTAGTGCTCGCGTGTGAAGCCGCGCGAGTGTGCGCAAAAGCAACTCCAGGTCTTTCCATCCGGGTGACGCGTTCATTTTGCTCCGGAACGCCGTGTCACGAGACCCCCAAACGACTGGTGCATCGAAGGTCAAAGCCTTTTTAACGTTACCTGCATCAGGGGACCTGGTTTCGCTTGCTTTTGCAATCAGCTCCGACCAGTCGAGTACTTGCGGATGTGGTCGCGGAGCTGGCTTAATCTGATCCCGAATGTAATTGAGCGCTGTAAAATGATCCTGTAACGCCAGCAAGATGTTCTGCAGTTTTCCGGCCGGCCAAAGCGCCCAGAAAACGATCCGATCGAGCCAACCGCCTGAAGCCAGCCGCCTCACCGCAAATCTAAGCAATGGCCTTCCTTCGAGAGTGCTCGGACATTTAAGCATGCGTGAAGCAATGTCCCGTTTCAGCTCGAAATTCAGCGCGGTGTCGAAGATCATTTTGCTCGCTCCCATCGGCGAAAAATTCGCCTCGTAGCCCTTCTGCCCGGACTTGACCTTCAAAAACCAACCGGGTGAAAGCGAGATGACGAGTTTTTTGCCACGCAAGTCCGAGCCGAGTGCGCCAACTTTTTGCAACATGACCAATAGGTTCGCGCCTGCGCCACCAACGGGCGAGACTTGAAAACCTGTTGGCGCACTGCGAAAAAAAAGACTAGCCCTCTCCGGAATCGAAGGGGTTATTAATTCCGAGGTGCCGTAAAGCGGCAGTACATTCGGCGCACGCACAGCAGCACGTTGAAAGGCGAGTCGCTGGTTCTTAAGCCGAAACAACTCCGGAGCCGTTGAGGGAACCGTGGTGTGTTCCAGATGAACGGCAACCGTTCGTCCAGCGAACAACACGACCGCGGCCAGGCCCGAAGCAATGAGGCCTGAAAACAAATGCGGCATGCCTTTATTGCCGCCGGCCCGCGCCATGATGCCTCGAAGTTATTTCCGCCATTCAGCGTCGCAATTGAATTTCGTGTGCACCGTTGCGTTCGAATCGCGGCGACGAGCCTGGATGTTTGTTTTCTCCAACGGTATGTCTATTTAGTGGCTGGCATAATAAGGAGAACAACGCATTCGAAAATTGAATCCGACAATCAGATGGAAATGGAAAACACGAGCCGTTGCCGCATTTTTCTTCTCTCACCCGCTTATACCGGAGGTGAACGGGCACGGATGATTCTGAGCGACCGGGCGGAAATCGAGCTCGCGCAAAAATTGCGCGACAAACGCGGCGCGCCGATCGCCGAGGTGTTCACCTTTCTTAGCGGCCTCTACTTTCGTGGTAAGATCGCGTACGCGACTGCGTTTGCGCGGCCCGCGACCGGAATCCCCGGTGTATTTGTGATTACGCCCACTCGTGGGCTTGTCGACGCCAGCACGCGGATCCGCCTCGATGACCTGCGTGAATTCGCAACGGTCGACATTCACGGTGACGATCCGCGTTATCGAGCGCCGCTTGAGCGAGACGCCCGTGTTCTCGCAAAAAGAATTCCATCTCGGAGCGAGATCATCCTTCTCGGAAGCATTGCCACAGGGAAATATGTGAACGTTTTGCTTGCGAGTTTGGGCGACCGACTCCGATTTCCCGTCGACTTCGTCGGTCGCGGCGACATGAGCCGTGGTGGATTGATGTTACGCTGTGCAGCAGATCGGCAGGAGCTTCCGTACACCGCAGTGGCAGGCGCGATTGTTAATGGAAAACGCCCGCCCAAGCTCCCTCCGCGGAGATACCAGTCCACGTTTCGATAGAGGCTTTTCTCGTTTATTTGTTTTGCGTCCCAGGCCGGTGTTGCCTTATGTTAAATTTGCTGTTTCGGCAGCAGAAATTTTCCGGATGATATGGACGTTAGCGGCACGATCGGCGCGATTCTGAGTCAGAAAAGCAGAGATATTTTTTCTATTCGGTCCGACGCATTGGTTTTTGAAGCGATTGAAATGATGGCCGAAAAAAATGTCGGCGCATTATTGGTGATGGATGGAGAGCGATTGAATGGGATCATTTCCGAGCGCGATTATACCCGCAAAGTTTTTCTCCGTGGCAAACGTTCCCGCGAAACGAAAGTTTCCGAGATCATGTCAACCAATGTGACGGTTACGCATCCGCGTGAACCAGTGGAGAAATGTCTGCGCCTGATGACTGACAAACATATTCGCCATCTGCCCGTGGTCGAAGGTGATCAAGTGGTTGGCGTGATTTCGATCGGAGATCTCGTCAAACACGTCATTTCCTGCCAGCAGGCAGCAATCGCGCACCTGGAAAACTACATCCACGGCGGATACGCAGCGGGGTAAATCAATCCCATCATCCCGAGCGGAGCGCCGCGGAGTCGAGGGATCCCGCGGAACGATCTCAAGGTAACGCAGCGGGATTCCTCGACTTCGCTCGGAATGACAGTGTTGACGGCTGTAGTTACAACTTCCAGGCAGTTTTCCCGCCCACGATTGTCCGGACCGCGCGCCCTTTCAGTTTCCAGCCGTCAAAAGGCGAATTGCGAGAGGCCGAGTGAAACTGATCGACACTAACGGTCCACTCCAAAGCCGGGTCGACTAGCGTGACATCGGCGCGGGCGCCCGGCGACAGGGTGCCGGCATCCAACTTCAACAATCGGGCGGGCTCAATCGTGTACATCTCGATCAAACGCACGATGTCGATCTTGGCGTGTTTGTGCACGAGAAGATCGATAAAAAGACCGAGCTCAGTTTCCAATCCAATGATACCGAATGGCGCAACGTCGAACTCAACTTCCTTTTCGAAATCCGCGTGCGGCGCGTGATCGGAACACAAGATCGACAACGTCCCATCCGCGATGCCCTCCAGCAGTGCGTCGACGTCTGTTTGCGAGCGCAGCGGCGGATTCACTTTGTAGTTCGTCTCGAAATTTTGGATCGCTTCGTCGGTTAACGCGATGTGATGCGGACAAACCTCGCCGCTTATTTTTACGCCGCGCGCCCGCGCTTCCCGAACTAATCGCACACTTCCAGCTGCACTGAGGTGCTGGCAATGAATGGGATGATCGCAAAGTTCCGCGAGCAAAATGTTGCGCATCACCATGGCTTCTTCGCCCGCAGCAGGCCAGCCGGGTAAACCGAGCAGCGTGCTCCAGTAGCCCTCGTGGGCAACTCCGTTACCGACCAGATTGTAGTCCTGACAGTGATCGAGCACAGGCACGTCGACCATGCGAGCATACTCGACCGCGCGTCGCATCACCTCATGGTTTTGAATGCAATGACCATCATCTGTGATCGCCACAACGCCCGCCTTCGCGAGGGACCCGATCGGCGCGAGTTCTTCACCTGCGAGATTTTTTGAAATTGCGCCGGTTGGCAAAACATTCACGCGCGCGATGGCGGAGGCCCGATCTTTGATCCACGCAATCGTGCTTGGATCGTCCGGAACAGGCGAGGTGTTCGGCATGCAAACAATAGTGGTGAATCCGCCTGCGGCCGCCGCACGCGCGCCCGACTCGATCGTTTCCTTATGGCTAAATCCGGGTTCGCGCAGATGGACGTGCATGTCGATCAAACCGGGCGCAACGATCAAACCTTTCGCGTCAATCTCTTCGACATTTGACTTCGGATCTCTGACGTCTGATTTCTCTGCGATTCCTCCTCGACGATGTAAAGATCGGCGATTTCATCTCGCTTATTTGAGGGATCGATCACGCGGCCGTTTCGAATGATTGTCGTGCTCACGCCGAGATTCCTCCGCACAGATAGAGAACGGCCATGCGCACAGCCAGGCCGTTCGTGACTTGATCGAGAATGACGCTGTGCAATCCATCGGCAACCTCGCTGTCGATCTCGACGCCGCGGTTGATCGGGCCGGGGTGCATGATCAGGCAATCGGCCTTCAAAAGTTTGGCGCGTTCCTTGGTGAGACCGAAGAAGCGAATGTATTCGCCGATTCCGGGAAAATATTCTCTGCGCTGGCGTTCGTGCTGAATGCGCAAAAGGTTCACCACATCGGCTTTGGGTAGTACCTCATCGATTTTGTGAGAAACTTCGACCCCAAGTTTCTCAAATTCGCGCGGAACCAGTGTGCTCGGGCCGACCAGCGTGACGCGCGCGCCGAGCTTGAGCAGACCAAAAATGTTCGAGCGCGCCACGCGGCTAAACAAAATATCGCCGACGATTGCCACGCGCAGCCCGGCAATTTGTCCTCGCTTCTCGCGGATTGTGTAAAGGTCGAGCAATGCCTGAGTGGGATGCTCGTGCGCGCCATCGCCGGCGTTGATCACGCTGGCCTTCAACCGATTCGCCAGAAACTGCGGTGCGCCAGCTGAGCCGTGACGCAGCACGAAAATGTCGGCATGCAATGCCTCCAGATTGCGCGCGGTATCTTTGAGCGTTTCGCCTTTGGTCAGGCTGGAAGTGGTTGCCGAGACATTGATCACGTCCGCGCTCAACCGAAGCGCGGCCAGCTCGAAAGATGTCCGCGTTCGCGTGCTTGGCTCAACGAAGAAGTTCATCAGTGTTTTTCCACGTAGAGCGGGCACCTTCTTGATCTCGCGGGTACCGACTTGTTTAAATGCGTCGGCAGTTTCGAGAACGAAATTGATTTCTTCTGCCGGCAGTTCGCGCAGACCGAGTAAATCTTTTCGTGTCCAGCGCGTGGTCATGTTTGGGGAGCACAGGCTGCTAGACTGTAGTTGGCGGCAGCTTGCCGCCAACGTGGATTGATAGCCACCGGTGAATTGGACACTCGTGCATTCGGCAAGCTGCCGAATGCTGCAGGCTGGCAGGCTGCGCTCCCCAGAATGGATTCGCGTCGAATCATCATCCCCTCCCCAGCCAGACTGCGTCCGGTTCGTTATCGGTTTCTTGAAGCTGGACCTTCACCTTTTCGCTGCCGGAGGTTGGCAAATTCTTTCCGACGTAATCCGGGCGAATCGGCAGCTCGCGATGGCCGCGGTCGATTAGTACTGCCAGCTGAATTCGCGCAGGCCGTCCGAATGAGTTGATGGCGTCCATGGCGGCGCGCACGGTGCGGCCGGTGTAAAGAACGTCATCGACAACGATGACGGTGCGTTCCTCCAGTGGCAGTGGAAGTTTGGATTCGCGCACGATCGGCAATTCAGAGCGCGTTCCCACGTCATCGCGATGCATCGCCACGTCGATGACGCCGGTCTCAACGTTGATCTTCCGGATCTGGTGAATGAAAGCGGCGATGCGCTGGGCGATTTCCACCCCGCGCGACGGAATTCCCGCTAGAACGACGTGGGTCAGCCGCGGGTTTCGCTCAATAATTTCGTGCGCAATTCGTTGAAGCGCTCGACGAATTGCCTCCGCGTCCATTGTTGGGACCGCGGCACCAGACGTTTTTTGTTTTGCTTGTTTCATGCGTTTCCTTGGCGACCTCGCGGGATCGCATTAAAGGAACAAAAAAATTAGGAGGCGGACTTTTCGGTGCGCGCCTCCTTTCTTCGTCGCTCTCGCCAGTTGGAGCGATGTTTCACGATCCAATCCAGCAAAGCCTTTTCAAATCCGATATCTCTTCCGGCTTTCTCGCTTTCGATCCACTTGTGTTTCAGGATCTCGGCACGCTCCGCGAGAAACTCCTTGTACAGGACCGAATTCCTAACGAATCGAGAGTGATCCTCCTCTGAAGATGGCATCTCAGGATTCTCTTTCATGAAATTGGGCACGAGTCAACAAAATCGAAGCAGTCAATTCGACGTGCCAACCGCCCGATTTATTTAACTCCCGATTCCAATCACGGTTGCGGACGCCTTCACTACGGCAGAGTCTTACGAAGATTTTCGGCAATTTTATTGAACTCGGCTGCTACGGGGGACTTTCGATCTTCTCCCACAATCGGAATCCCGCGATCCCCCGATTCGCGCGTGGGGATATCGATCGGAATTTGACCAAGCAATGGGACGCGGAGTCGTTTCGCCTCGCGTTCGCCGCCGCCACTGCCAAAAATATGATAGCGTTTGCCGTCGGACGGAGAGGCGAAATAACTCATGTTCTCGATGATCCCGAGCACAGGCACATTGACCTTCTCGAACATGGTAGCGGCTTTGCGAGCATCGATGAGCGCAACTTCCTGAGGCGTGGTTACGACGATCGCGCCCGAAAGCGCGACCGTCTGGACAATCGTGAGCTGAATGTCACCAGTGCCAGGAGGCAGATCCAGCACCAGATAATCCAGTTCGCCCCATTCCACCTGTCGCAGAAATTGCTGGGTATAACGGGTGACCATTGGCCCGCGCAAAATCGCCGGCGAAGTGTCGTCGAGCAGAAATCCCATCGACATGAGCCGCAATCCGTATTGCTCAATCGGGACGATTTTGTTTTCTTCCGTCGCCATTGGCCTCTCACGCGTCCCGAACATCAACGAAATGCTCGGGCCGTAGATGTCGCAATCGCATAAGCCGACGCGCGCGCCCGTTTGTTCCAGGGCGACCGCCAGATTTGCCGCGACCGTGGACTTGCCCACGCCGCCTTTACCGCTTGCCACCGCGATCACGTGCTTGATTCCCGGGATTCGGGTCGCTCCCATGCCGGTGCCTGCGCCTGCGGGCGGCGCATGAATATCGATCAGGACCTTTGCGCTCTGAACACCGTCGATGGTTCGCAGCGCTTTTTCGGCGTCGTTTTTAATTGCCGCTGGAACATTCGGATCGTTCGTCGCCAGGGCGATCTGTACTTTGACCTCGCTATTCTCGATCTGGACCGATTTCACAAGCCCGAATGAAACAATATCGCGTGTGAAGCCTGGATATTTCACCGACTTCAAAGCGTTCTTCACCTGTTCCTCAGAAATCGACATGTCTTCAACTTAGCTGCCGGGCGTCATCCGTAAAACGCGGGATGTTTCAGTGATCGTTTCTGGGGAGCGCAGGCTGCCAGCCTGCCGCGTTCGGCAGCTTGCCGAACGCAACGAGGCGCATTCACTCCGTGCGACCAACAAATGTTCGCGGCAAGCTGCCGCGAACTACCCCGAAAGCTTTCGGGGTGCTCCCCAGAAACAGAGCACCGCGCTTATCGGTCCTGATAATCCATTTTGTAGCGGATCTGATACTCGTTTCCGCCAGAGGGGCGGGAAGGTTGCTGGCCCGCTTTCGCTACAAAGTCCGGGTTTTGCCAGTCAGACCAGGCGCGGTATTTCTCCCTCATTGGATTGGCCGGCAGCTTGAGCCGGAAAATTTTGTCCTCCTGACCAGGAAATTTCAACACGAAGAGACGCTGCGAGGTTCGGAAATAAAGTTCGACGTAACCCGCGCGCAGTCCCGGGTCTTGAGGCGCATCGGTGTGCCAGTAACCTGGCATTGCGTTGCGATCCGTATCAAGCTCAGGCTGAACGTCAGCCAGACTTTGGAGGGACTGGCCGGCCGGTGGTTTTACTTCGAATTCCAGTAGCGGCGTCGGCCCATTGATGTTCAAAACATGCGGTTGACCAGCATACCAAATTCCAAATCCGGACACCGCAATGATACCAAGAGATACACAAACGGTTATCAACCCGACAAAAAGCCAAAGTCCTCTTGTGCCGCGCCAATAAAGCGTTAGAAGAATCAGGCCCGGAGCGACGATGAATGTCACGATGAGCGCGATTGCAGCGGCAAAATAACCGGCCTCGCCTTCAAACGTGGAGACGTGAAACGCGGCTGCCAGTGCTGCGCCCAAAGCGAAGCCAAGAAATAATCCGGCCCCGATGCCGATAATCCCCGCGAGAATTCCGAAAAGAATCGCGCTGACGGAAAGTTTCTTTGTAGCGAGCTGCACGGGAACGATCAGGGCGAATTTGCCGAAACAGGGCTCTGTAGGAGGTCGATTCGCTGATGCGTTTTCGCGATTTCCACAATGAGACCAGAATAGTTCCATCGGCCAAGCGATTTGTTTGCTGCCACGTAGATCGTTCCTTTTCCTTTCGACCCGGAGATGGGGATGGAGAGGTTCGCTTCACCGGACGCGCCGTTAACGTTCGTGTTTCCAGAGACAAGAAATCCCTCTTTGATCGGCGAACCGAGACTCAATCACGGAAGGATGCACCTTGGCTCGGGCCAAAGCGTCTTTGTAAACGTCAGTCGATTTCACCGCGCTGAACACGATCACCGCGATCGAGACAACAAAAGCGATGAACACGTTAACGTGCCGAGAGCAGCCAACCGGCACGAACCATTTCCAATTCCGATTCCACCAGTTGGGTCTCGGCGTTAGCGGAACTGTGAGCGGATTTTGCTCCATGAAGTCTTTCTACTTCAGTCCCGAAGCCTTGCGCAATCATTCCTTCTCAAGGGATACGAGACAACAATCCAGTTCCTTCGTCTTGCATGTTGCACGCGCACATGCCTCTGCCGCGGCACCGTTGCAGAGATATTGATCTGACACGCCGATCCCGACTACAGACCAGCCATTTTCGGCAATCGCTGCTGTTTGGACCAAAAAAGCGTTAAACGTCGGTCCTTCAACGTCTTTCGTTTGCCGGCGTACGCGCGCAATGAACGCAGCAATAGATTTGCCCGTCGGCTTCCACACCGTGCCCCACGATCCGGCAGTTGCAGTGCGGGCAGACCGGCGCCAGTGCGTGGATCGCGCATTCGAAACTATCGAATGTGTGATGTTTCGGCTACGACCACTTCAAACGCCTTGTCATATTCATTCTCGCAAACTTCGCATGTAGCCATACACAATCCTTTCGCGCCTCGGCAGCTTTGCGGCGGTGTCCACTTGCTTTTCGAGAGAGTAGAGATCACACGGGAAAGTGATACTTTCTTTCAAAGGCGGTTATGGAAATACCAAAGCAACTGATCGATTGTTTGGCCGGAAACAAAGTGTCTTATGAGGTTCTGCAGCATCCGGAGGCAGTCACTGCGCAACGAATCGCCCAGGCGGAGCATGTGAAGGGCCGGCATCATGCCAAGGTAGTCATGGTCAAATCGGGCGATCAGCATTTAATGATGGTTTTGCCAGCGGACCACCAAATTGATCTGAGAAGGTCGAGAAAGCGATCGGCAAGCCTGTCTCACTCGGTAAGGAGCAGGAATTCAAGACGCTGTTTTCCGACTGCGCGATGGAGCGATGCCGCCCTTTGGCAATCTCTATGGTCTGCCAACATATGTAGAACAGAGTCTGGCGGAGCAGGACTACATTGTGTTTGAAGCGGGCACGCACACGGACGCCATCAAGATGAGTTATCGCGATTACGAGAAGATCGTGAAGCCAAGGTGAACGACCTGGCGATCAAGCTGCAGCCGATGAAAGGAGCCTGAACTTACGCACCGTCGAGCAGCGCACCGCGAAAGACAGACAAACGTGGAGGGCGACCTCCGCGACGCCTAACCAGCGATTCGAGACCCACAGCCGGTGCTTGGGCTCGCGGAGCTCGCCCTCCATCTGCGTTGCCGCGCTGGTCCTTTGGCTTGCTTGCACGTCCGTCGCTTTTCCAGCAGAGAAAGTTTCTCTTATCAATATCGACGGAGCCATTGGGCCGGCGACGGCGAGTACATTTCGCGCAGCATCGAGGAAGCACAGTCGCAGAATGCCCAGTGTTTAATCATTCAGCTCAACACACCTGGCGGTTTGCTCGATTCGACGCAGAAGATTGTGCAAAGCTTTCTCGGCTCCCCGGTGCCGATCGTCGTTTATGTCGCTCCGACCGGCGCGACAGCAACCAGCGCAGGTTGTTTCATCACCATTGCGGCGAGCGTTGCCGCGATGGCTCCGGCCACGACAATTGGCGCCGCGCATCCTGTCTCGATAGGCGGTTTTCCCAGTGGGGAGAGGAAAAGACCGACGAAACGATGAAACAGAAGTTGGAGAATTTTCCGTGAGCTATATCGAGACGATCGCTGGCAAGCGCCAGCGTAACGTGAGTGGGCCAAGTCGGCGGTAAAGGAAAGCGCATCGATTACCGCGGAGAAAGCGCTTCAATTAAAAGTAATTGATCTGATCGCCTCCGATATTTCCGATCTGTTACAAAATTGAACGGACGCGTCGTGGATGGAAAGACGCTGAAGACCGCCGGCGCGGACGTTTCTGAAATCAAGATGTCGGCGTCGGAACACGTTTTCAAAAACTTTGGCGCCCAGAAGTGATGTTCATCCTCATGTTGATCGCGATCTATGGAATCATTGGTGAGCTGACCACGCCGGGAGCGATTCTTCCCGGAGTCGTTGGTGCGATCGCGTTGATCCTCGCGCTTTATCTCGCGGCGATTCTACCGTCAACGTGACCGGTCTCGTTTTGATCGCACTCGCCTTGATGCTCTTTATCTTTGACGTTTATGCGACAACGCACGGCGTTTTGACCATCGGCGGCGTCATAGCGTTCCTCATCGGTTCGCTCATGCTCTTCAACCGTGGCGACCCGCTTTTTCGTTTATCGTTAAACTACATTATTCCTGCGACATTGGTCACTGCGGCGTTCTTTATTTTCGTCATCGGAAAGGCCTGCGCGCGCAACGGTTGCCAGTAAAAGTGGGAAAGGAAACGCTGATTGGGAAAACAGTAACGGCGTTGACTCCGATCGACTCGCGCAGTGGCCGCATTTTCGTCGAGGGAGAATACTGGAACGCAGTCAGCGACACGCCTATCGGAAAAGACGAACAGGCCGAGATTGCGGGATAAGGATTAACTGTAAAACTGGAAGTTAAACAAAAACAAAGCCATGGAACTAATTGAAGCACTGCCGCGATTGGTCGGTTGGGCGATCCCATCATTATTCTCGCCATTATTATTTTTCCGCAGGCGATTCGGATCCTGCGGGAATATGAGCGCGGCGTCATTTTTCGTCTTGGAAAATTACTCGGTGCAAAAGGACCGGGATTGATTTTCTCATTCCGATCGTCGATCGAATGGTGCGAATGGATTTGCGCGTCGTCACCATCAGTGTCGAGAAGCAGGAGGTGATGACGCGTGACAACGTGCCGGTGACGGTCGATGCGGTTGTGTATTTCCGGGTGGTCGATCCACAGGCCTCTGTCGTGAAAGTAGAGAACTTTCTCAAAGCCACTTCGCTGATGTCGCAGACGACGCTGCGCAGCGTGCTCGGTCAGGCCCCTTGGATGACCTGCTTTCGCAGCGCGAGTCGATCAACCAGAAATTGCAGGAGATCATCGACCGGCAAACCGAACCGTGGGGCGTCAAAGTCACGGCGGTTGAGGTCAAGGATGTTGCGCTGCCCGACACCATGAAGCGCGCGATGGCCAAGCAAGCGGAAGCCGAGCGCGAACGCCGCGCAAAGATCGTCAACGCCGAGGGCGAATTTCAAGCTGCGGAAAATGGTGCAGGCGGCCGCGATGATGAGCAAGGAGCCGATTGCGCTGCAACTGCGCTTCCTGCAAACGATGCGCGAAATTTCCAGCGAACATAACACCACGACTTTTTCCCCTCGATCGATCTCTTGACGTCATTGATCAAGAAGAGCGAACCGCCCAAGTCGTAGGCAAGCTGTCATGTCGAGCGGAGTCGAGACCTCCCGTAAAGTCGCCATTAAGTTGTGCAACGGGATTCCTCGACTTCGCTCGGAATGACAACGACACCAGATCGACAATCACAGGAACTGATTGTTTTTCTTGAATCGCCGGCGTCGTATCCACACCGGCCAACCGAAGTTTGCGTGATTCAGACTCACATCTCATGGGTCTTTATTGCGTCGCCGTTTGTCTTCAAAGTGAAGAAGCCGGTGAATCTCGGTTTTCTCGATTTCAGCACGCTGGAAAAACGCCACTACTTTTGCCAGCGCGAGATTGAATTGAATCGACGACTCTGTCCGGAAATTTATCTCGACGCTGTTCCCGTCTATGAAACTGATTCCGGCTTCTCGTTCAAACCACCGGGGAAAATCGTCGATTACGCCGTGAAGATGAAAGAACTGCCGCATGGCTGCTTCTTGAACGAATTGCTTGAGAAACATTTGGTCGGCGAAATGGAGATTAACCGCGTGATCTCCACCCTTCATCGATTCTATCAGGCGGAAACTCCGATGCCTAAGATCGAGCAGTGGGGCACACCTGAAAAGTTGAAGATCAGCACCGACGAAAATTTCACTCAGGTCGAGCCTTTCATTGGCAAGACAATTTCGCCCGCCGCTTTCGAGGCGATTCGCCATTACACAAACCAGTTCTACGAGCTGAATGAAAACCTGTTCCATGAACGCATTCAGCAACACCGGGTTCTCGATTGCCACGGCGATTTGCGTCTCGACCACGTTCATCTCACTCCGGAAGCGACGACCATCTTCGATTGCATTGAGTTTAACGACCGCTTTCGTTTCATCGACATCGCCAACGATCTCGCATTTCTGGCAATGGATTTTGATTTCAAAGGCCGAAGCGACCTGGGAAATCTGTTTCTCCGAAATGCTGCGCGCGAATTGGGCGATGCAGGAATGCTAAAGGTCGCGAATTTCTACAAGTGCTATCGCGCCTTCGTCCGAGGGAAGGTCGAAAGCATTCAAGCGACAGAGAAAGAAACGACAAATTCGGGGGAACACCAAAAACAGGCGGCGTGTTATTTTCGTCTCGCGCTTGGGTATGCCGTCGCCGGCGCTGAGCCATTGATCCTTGTCGTAATGGGCCGGGTCGGCACGGGCAAGAGCACTATCGCGAAACGACTAGCCAGCGAGTTGGATTGGCCCGTCTTTTCTTCTGATGAAACTCGCAAGACACTTACCGGCGTTCCGCTCACTCAACGAACGCCGTCAGAATTGCGCGCCAAAATCTATTCGGCGCGAATGACGCAAAAAACTTACAGGAAGCTTCTGGAAAGCGGGTTTGCCGCGATTGGCTCCTGTAGCCGAGGGCGCCGACCTCGGCTTCAACCCCGCAACGGCGTCATTCTCGACGCCACATTCTCGACGCGCGCTCTCCGTAAGTTTCTCCGCGACGAATGCAAGAAAGCGAACGTACCAATTCAGTTCATAGAACTAGAGGTCGGTCCTGATGAAATCAAAAATCGGCTTAAGCTTCGAGATGAAAGAACGGCCGAACCGTCCGACGCTCGTCTCGAAGACTTCGAGAAGTTGAACACTGCTTATCAGCCACCAACCGAACTGGCGCCTGATTTGATCAGAGTTTCTACGAATGCGTCGGTCTCCGAGCTGTGAGCGCAATTCTCTTTCTGCTTGGCCGAGAAGCAATCAATTGCGGCCACCAACACGGGCTCTCCTGAACCTCGCTAGCCGAGTTCCTTCACGACCGTTCCGATCCCCTTGCGAAAGAGTCTAGCGCCGCCGGAAGCGGGATGACGAACACGATGGGATTCGACGTTCAGTTCCTTGAGTTGCGAGGCAGCAACGTTGCCAAGCGCGATGATTTCCTCGCATGGAAAGAGATCGAGGAAAGCTTTGAGCACCGATAAACCGGCGGATCGCTCAGACTTTTTGGGCATCCGATTACTTAATAAACCGCGACGCGGATTAAATGAATGCCACGGGAACGCATTCCACAGCACGAATTCCTCCGGCTTTAGGCCAAGCCTGAGCAACGAACTCCAGACAATCGTTGCTGTCGGCTCGGAAAAACCATCAGGGCACTGTTCACGCTTGCTTGTTCGCCTTGCATTGAAGCTGGAAAAAACATGTACCGGTTTTATTCCGGCATTTTCCTTTTTTCCCAGCAGGATCCGCTCGGACGTCATGGGGATTCCGGTGAAATGCCCGCCCCTATAACCGAGCGCTTCACCAATCACAACGAGTTGTACCTTGCCGAGCCGTTTGTGAAGATAGGCACCCAAATGTCTTCTTCGGATGGCGGGCGCGTTGCGGCCAATGTCGTTTTGCCTATCGACCTGCCACCACGGATTAAAAACAGCGCCGGGCGGCGACTGTTTCAACAATCTGACGAACTTCTCGAGCGACTCTACCGACATAAAGTTCCGAAAGTTCCAAATTCCAACCTGCCAGATCCAAGTCCAACACAAGGTCGCAGATTGTTTATGGGACACCTCTGAATTAGTCGTATCTAACTCCGATGCCAGAGTTGCCCGAGGTTGAAATATTCAAGCGATACCTTGACGCCACGTCATTGCATCAGCGTATCGACGACGTCGATGTGCGTAACACATACATCTTGAAAGAGACTTCAGCGCGAGAGCTTGCGCGCAGATTGAAAGGGCGCCGCTTCGAATCAAGTCGGCGTTATGGCAAACATCTGTTTGTGCGCGCCGATGGCGAGCTCTGGTTGCGACTGCATTTCGGCATGACCGGCTCGCTGCAGTATTTCAAAAACGACGAACAAGCCCCGCGATATGCGCGAGTGCTCTTTGTTTTCGCCAACAACCATCGCCTGGCGTTCGACGATCAACGGCAGTTTGGCCAGATCGGTTTGCTAAAAGATGTCGACGAATTTCTGAAAGAGCGCGAACTGGGACCGGATGCACTTGATCTCGGTCTCGGGGAATTCAGAAAAATACTGGAGAAACATCGCGGCGCTGTGAAATCGATCTTGATGAACCAGCGGATTATCTCAGGTATTGGCAATATTTACGCGGACGAAATTCTTTTCCGCGCGCGGATGCATCCCTCGACCGAAATTGCTCGCTTGAACGACAAAGCCCTCACAAAACTGTTTCGCGCTACACACTACGTTTTGGAAAGAGCGATCACGGCCAGGGCTGACACGAACCAAATTCCAAGATCATGGCTGCTGCCGCACCGGGGAAAAGGCGGGAAATGTCCTCGTTGTGGGAGGGGACTTAAATCAGCGACCATCGGCGGACGCACCGCGTGGTTTTGTCCGCATTGTCAGAAGCGCACGTCCAGAAGTTAGGCTTGTAGTCTGCCGTCCGACACGCTCGCTGCCGAAAGCCTGACG
>JAALOD010000019.1 GCA_013372845.1 Candidatus Udaeobacter sp. | reverse complement strand
AGCGGTTTCTTCCCCTCAGGAACGATCGGAGTGGTTAGCCTGCGAAACGATACCCGATTCCCGGTTCCGTCCTGATTAGAGATGGCTTGGTCGGATCGGGCTCAATTTTTTGCCTCAGATGCGTAACGTAAACGCGCAGATACTGCCGATGTTCTTCCGATTTCGGGCCCCAGATTTCGCGAAGGATGTAGCGATGGGTGAGGACGCGACCAGGATGCCTAACGAATAATCGGAGCAGCGCATACTCGGTTGCCGTGAGCTTGATTTCATGACCGGCGCGTTTCACCACCCGCGCCGTAAGATCAACAATTAGATTGCCACTTTTGAAGATGGAAACTTCTTCTTCAGGCCGCGTCTTACGTTGCGCAGCGCGCAGACGTGCGAGTAATTCCGCCGTGCTGAAAGGTTTGGTGACGTAGTCTTCCGCGCCTGAATCGAGCGCGGCCACTTTGCTCTGTTCGTCATCGCGCACAGAAAGAACGAGCACGGGCGCTTCACTCCATTCACGCAAACGTTTCAACACCTCGAGTCCCTCCATATCGGGAAGACCAAGATCGAGCAGAATGATCGCGGGACGGCGATTCGCGATCTCAGTTAAGCCCTGCTGGCCATTCTCGGCCTCCTGCACTTGGTAGTTCTCGCCTTCGAGGACAACTCTCAGCAGCCGCCGAATCTGTGGTTCGTCATCGACAATCAATGCGACCGGTTTCATGCGGTCGCTTCATTGGGCAATTGCATCGGTTCGCCGATGGGAAGGCGAATCGAAAAGCGCGAGCCGCCTTCTTCTCGATTTTGCGCGACGATCTCCCCGGAGTGCGCCTCGACCAGTTGGCGCGCGATGGAAAGGCCAAGGCCGAGACCGCCAGGTGCGGTGCCGGGACCGCGATAGAATTTTTCAAAGACTCTATTTTCCTCACCGGGCGCAAGACCCGCCCCGTGATCAGCCACGGAAATCACAAGCATCGAGTCGTCGCGCGCCGCGTTCACTTCGATCGGCTGGTCGTTCCTGGCGTGACCGGCCGCATTCGAGAGTAACGCGCCCAGCGCTTGTTGAATCAAGTGCGCGTCCACTGAAATAGTTGGAAGATTTTTGGCGATATTTACTCGGACCGCGCTTTCCTTTAATCCCGACATCGCCACTGCCTCGCGCACAAGTTCGCCCGGTTCGCACCATTCCCGCCTGGGCTGAAGAAGGCCCGATTCCAAACGCGTTGCGTCAAGCAAATGATCGACCGTGCGGGTAAGACGGCGGACGGCTTGTTGCAACTCGGCGCGGTCGGGCTGCGGCTGCTGCAAAGCCGCTGTCATGGCGGCAAGCGGCGTTTTCAATTCATGCGAGACAGAATCGAAAAGCGTCTTTTGCAATTTCTGCGACTGATGGGCAACTTGCGCGGCGCGGCTTTCTTCCAGGGCACGCTCTTTGTTCACAAAGAGGGCGAGCTGCGCAGCAAAGGCGTCGAGCAACTCGCGTTGTTCCATCGTTGGCGGGTTTGCGAGATGCACGGTCAGCACACCTTCGGCGCGGTCGCCGGTGACAAGCGGGATGTGCAATGCGTCGGCATCCGGCAATGTCTCGGTCGATCTTCCGGCGCTTTGTTTTTTTTGAAACGCCCAGACGGCGACGCTTTCATCTTTGCTCGATGGCGCGAACGTGCTCGCCGGATGACAAGAAAGGCCGCTCTCGTCGTGCAGCCAAACCACTGCATCAGCTTCGAAAGTTTCTTTGATAAGCGCCAAAACTTTCGGCAGGGCTTCATCGAGATCGCGGCTGGCAGCGAGGGCTCGTGTGAAACGGTAAAGCGCGGTGGCCCGTTCTTCACGCCGGCGCTCCGATTGTTCGCGCTCGCGTAATTTTGTCGCGAGGTGACCGATGACAAGCGCGATCACGAAATAGGCGCCGAACATCAAGAAGTCGTGGAGGTGGGTGATATAAAAAGTGAAACGCGGAGGGATGAAGAGAAAATCCCAAAGGAACGCGCTGAGCGCGGCGAGAAAAAGCGTCGGCCACCGTGGTAATCGTGTGGCGGCGAGAACGACGGCGAGCAAAAAGAAAAGCGAAACGGCCCAGTAGCCAGTGTAATCGAAGATCGACAAGGACAAGGCGGTAACGACCGCCGCGATAACGAGTGCGACGCCAAAGTCGCGCCACGGTGCGCGCGCGAGACGCTCCTCGATTGGTTCATGGCGCGGCCGCGCCGATTCGTCAGCCGGAATCATGTGGATGTCGATGTTCCCGCTGTTGCGCATCAGCCAGCGCAACGGGTCGCGTTTCCAAAAGCTTGTCCATCGCGAGCCGAGCGGCTTGCCGATAACGATCTGAGTGACGTTGTGTTCACGGGCGATACGGAGCAGGGCCCCGCCGATATCGGTACCGGGCGTGGAAATTACTTCCGCGCCCAGTTGGCGCGCGAGCGCGAGGTAGCGAGTCAGGCGTGTTTGCTCCTCTTGCGAAAGCGGGCGCGGTCGCTCGATGTTCGCGACGACCCAGGAAGCTTCCATCGATGCCGCCAACCGGCGCGTGTAGCGAATCAATCTCTCCGAGTAAGGACTCGCGCTGACTGCGACGAGCAGACGATCGCCGCTTTTCCACGGACCAGCGATCCGCTCCACCTGCATAATGTCGCGCAGATCGCGATCGACATGTTCGGCCACCAGCCGCAACGCCATTTCGCGCAAGGCGGTCAGGTTGCTTTCACGGAAGAAATTTCGCGCCGCCCACTCTGCGCGCTCGCCGAGATACACTTTTCCTTCGGCTAAGCGCGCCCGCAGTTGCTCCGGCGTTAGATCGACAAGAATGATTTCGTCGGCAAGATCGAGAACAGTATCAGGAACTGTTTCGTGGACCGAAATACCACTGATCTGACGGACGACATCGCTACGGCTGGCGACGTGCTGGACGTTGAGCGTGGTGTAAACACTAATGCCGGCATCGAGCAGTTCGAGCACATCCTGGTAACGCTTCGGGTGACGCGAGCCAGGTGCGTTGGTGTGTGCCAGTTCATCGACAACTGCGAGACCGGGATGCCAGGTGAGGATCGCATCGAGATCCATCTCGTCGAGCTTCGTTCCGCGATACTCGATCTGCGTCCGCGGCATGATCGGCATTCCTTCCAGCAACGCTTCGGTTTCCTTGCGACCGTGTGTTTCTACAATCCCGACCACCACCTCGCATCCTTCCGCTTGTTTCTGCCGTGCCGCTTGTAACATGGCATAGGTCTTCCCCACGCCGGGCGACATCCCGAAGAAAATCTTCAGCTTCCCTCGGGTGGACTTCACTTCTTCGCGCTTCAATTGCGCGAGCAACGCATCTGGATCAGGCCGTTCGGCCTCGCTCATGCGGTAATTCTACGCTTTGGTTGCAATCGATTCCAGTTACACCGGGCGACCCTGCGAAGCAGAGAACGTTCTGGTTATCGCGATTTGCCGTTATTTCGCGGCTGGTTCCGGACGCGGGTTCTCGGCAGGGGCGCTTTATCTTTTCGGAAATAACAAATTTCCACTAACGTCGGCCACAGCTCGAGTGACCCGCGAATCTGGCTGATCACGTCCTCCACAATCCGCGAGACGTTTTGTTGAAAGAAATCGGGTTCGAATCCGTAGAAGGATTTTGCCAGATTGGCGGCGAAGGCACGAAGCGCGAGCGCGCGTTTTGGATCATGCGCGCGGTCTGCGCCCGCAAGCACCCGTTTGTGCACCGCAGTGACTTTCCTCAGGATTGCTTCGGATTCTTCCAGCGCTACGTCGCCAGCGTAATGGAACGCGATGCTGAGATCGTCACGGTGGAAGACGCTGTCTTTGATTCTGCGTTTCAGCAGGGAGCAGAGCTCTTCATTGAACACCTCCATTGCCAGCGGATTCCGCATGTAGTTGTTCTTCATGTGACGTTGCGCGGCGTCCACATGCGCCGACACAATCTTCGACTGTTGGATCCAGAGGCGATAGATGTAGTCCTCAAACCGCAAGCGCGTGGGGAAGAATGGCGGTAGGCCGTACCGATTGTCGTAGGCAGCCACGCCGCAATCGATCCGCCAATTGTTGTTCGTAACGACCGGGCGAAAGTTCACTAGCGCATACACATCGTTGAGGGAATAGGGATCGAGCTGCTGCTCATCATCCAGAAACATCTCGACGTAATCGAGGGCATCGATATCGTTCGTGCCGGTCCGGAACGTCTGCGCAATCTTGACCACTGCTTTGGCGGGAACTTTTCCCCGGTGGAGGATGAGCGAGTTTTCGCGCGAAAAGGTCTCTGTCGTGTTCGTCTCCAAGTCCATCGACGTATCTGTGACGAGATCGCCTTTCTCATAGTTGCCTGGCAGATCGCGGACGGTCTTGCCGAGCACATCATTAAATGCGGTGAGCAGATCGAACGACCTCTCCTCGAATCCTCCCGCTCTGGCTTTCATCAGCTTGCCACGGCAAATTTCATCGGGGGCCAGACTTTCCGGGCTGTGTTCGATCAATGCGCTTGGCCGCATGTCGTCATCCGAAGAGACGAGGAACGCGCCTAACGAATACATAAGCGTGAAGTTCCGGTTCCCGCCGTAGCTTGGGCGGAAGAGATTGCGAACAGGCCCTTCAAGTTTCGGCTCGCGCAGACGATGCAAGAGGAGCTGGATGAACTGTTCTTTCTCCCGCGGACCGACATAATAAAGCGGGTTGCCAGTGCGCGTCGCTTCGAGCTGTGCGTAGTACTTGTGGTGATTAACCAGGCTCGAATCGTCGAAGACGATGAGTGCAACCTCGTTTCCGTTTAGCCAGAAATTTTCGTCGTAGCGTTCGACGGTTTCCGGCACATCACGCAGACGATAGGTGGGGATAGTGAAAATTGTAGCCGGGATTTCCATTGAAAGATTATGCTGATGCTAGGGATGCATTGAGAAATGTTCGACGATCGGACCGAGTGAGAGAGCAGGGAGATAACTGAGCGCGCCGAGCAACAACGCGGTTCCGGCAAGTAAAATGCCAAACGTAATCGTGTCCGAAGCCAACGTGCCCGGCCCGGGCGGTCGACGTGACATCGAGGCGAATCGACCGGCCAACGCCAGTGCTAGAATTGCCAGAGCGTATCGGCCCGCCAGCATGGCGACAATCGTTGTCATATTATAGAAGAGGTTGTTCGCGTTGAGGCTCGCCATTGTTTGGCCGTTGTTGGCAAAGCAACTTGCATAAGCGAAAAGAATTTCGGTGAAGCCATGAGTGCCAGTGTTCGTGGTCAAACCCGCGAGACCGGGTTTTGTCACTACCGCAATCGCTGTTAGTGAAAGCATTGTGACCGGCGCAACCAATGTATAGAGCGCGACGATCTTCATCTCCGGCGGACCAATTTGTTTCCCAAGATGATCGGGCGTGCGGCCGATCATTAAACCGCCGATAAAGAGCGCGATCAACGCGACGAAGATCATTCCGTAAAGTCCGCCGCCGAGACCGCCGTAAATAATTTCGCCGAGAAGCATGTTGACCAATGGCACGGCAACACCGAGCGGCTGAAAGCTGTCATCCATCGCATTGTAGGAACCAGTGGACGTGTTCGAGGTTACTTCTGCCGCCAGCGCGGAACCGGCAATACCGAAACGTTGTTCCTTGCCTTCCATGTTGCCGCCGACGATGTCGCGTGCGAACGCAGGATGCATTGTCGATTCTGCCAAATTGCACGCAACCAACCCGGCGATAAAGAGTGCAGTCATTGTCCAAAAAAGAACCCAACCGTCGCGCGGACGACCGACCATTCGTCCGAAAGTGTGGGTGAGCGCAGCCGGAACGACGACAATAGCCAGCAGTTCGAGGAAATTCGTTAGGCCAGTCGGATTCTCGAATGGATGCGCAGCGTTAACATTGAAAAAACCGCCGCCGTTCGTACCAAGGTTTTTGATCAGCTCCAATGCCGCGACCGGTCCCTGAGCGATCGTCTGGGTAGCGCCTTCTAGCGTGTGCGCAATCGTGTATGGCTGAAAATTCATCGGCACACCTTGCGCGATCAACATCAGACTGCCCAAGATCGACGTTGGCAACAGGACCCAGAGGATGGCGCGAATCAGGTCGCTCCAAAAATTTCCAAGTGTTGTAGTGCGCTCTCGCGCGTAACCGCGAATGAAGGCGATTCCCACAGCAAGGCCGGCTGCGCCGGCGAAAAAGTTTTGTCCTGCGAGCAAGAGCTGACTGAAGTAGCTCATCGTGGTTTCGCCGGCATAGGCTTGCCACGTGGTAGTAGTTGCAAAACTAACTGCCGTATTGGCTGCGAGATCAGGCGTCATCGGCGTGGTCAATACTTTCGGAAAGAACCACGGAAACCACGCCTGCGAGCGCAGTGCGAAATAGAGAACAACGACGTTAACCATGCCAAATACGCCGAAGGCTAACGAATAACGCTTCCAATCCATTTCGCGTTTGGGATCAACGCCGATGAGCCGGTGGATCAGTCGCTCCGCCGGTAGAAGCAGCGGATCAAGGAAAGTATGTCGCCGTTCGAAAACGTGTTCCAGGTACGCGCCCACCGGCTTCACGAGCAGCGCCACGACAATAACAAAGAGCCCAGCCTGAATGGCATTTGCGCTCATGTTACATTTTGTGAGAGCAAAACCGCCGCGACTGGCGAAAAGCCGCTTCGGTGTCGGCAGCACTTAGCCAACCAAAGAAAGATCGTGCTGCTATAGCTTTAAGTGCTTTCGCCTCTTCAAAGCTTTTTTCTCGAAAATCGTAAGCCAAGCCAGGGGAATTACAAATAGCGCCAGAACAAACAGGTGGAGTAAGAAGTCATTCATAGGTTGTCAGAAGTGGTAAATCACGTCGGTAATGAATGCGAACTGGTTATGCCTGGTCCCGTTATTGTACGCGCGATCACCGTAAGAATGATCGAATCGGAGCTCGGGGCGAATAGTGATGAGTTTATCCGGCCACCAGGTGATGCCGATGGAATGTTCGGAATACTGTGTGGCAAACCCGGTCCTGGCACCCACCTTGTCGTCAAAGTATTCATTCCGCACCGTGAAAAACGCGCTAGGTGCAATCCGAAACATTGTGTAATTCACGACAGCCCACTCCGGCGCATAACCGTTCTGAACCGGAAACGAGCCGCTTTGAAACGGTACCTCCGCCGTTGGATGATCAATGGCGTTGTGTTCCCACATGTACCAGCCTTCGGTGGCGGTGTAGATCTTGTCGTTGAATTTGTGAGTCCACGTTCCAACGATCTGTTGCATGTTGTTGTATCCGAACTGGCCGTTGTTGATCACATTGTCGCCAAAGTAAAAGGAATCCATCTGATTAGGCGTAGTGTATTGAATCATCACCGTGCCGGTGACTTGCCGACCCGGGTCTTCCTGCCAGATGGCGACGTCGGTGCCGTCAGAAATTCCTGCTTGAATCGTCCATTGGTTGTTAATCTTCGTCGTAGTGAAGATCCCCTCCTGACAATAAGGATCGAAACCGTAGAGGATCGAGTGGCTGGCCATGAGATTGTTCGGCGCGAGTTGCGCTTCGATGTCCGGCTCGGAAATGATGCGACCAATGCGGATGTTCATGCCTTGAAAAACGTAAGGAATGTAAAGATCGAGATACACCATCGGCATGTCGAAGCCGGAGTAACTGTTGTGCTTTAAGAGTTGGTCGCTGAACCAGCCGCGGGTAATCGTGAAACGATAGTCGAGTCCATAGAGCATTGAGTATCGAAACCCCCAATCAATGTGATCAGTCTGGTTTTCATCGGGAAGGCGCTCGACGTAGAGGACGATCTGGTTTAGCTCCATCCGGTTCGGCCGAATGTCATAAACCAATGGGAAATTTCCGTTTTCGCTCTGCTTTGAGGGATGCGAAGTGCTGATATTTCCCGAGAAATTTACCCAGCCGTAAATCTGGATTTTGCTGTCTTTCCAAGCCTGCCCGCCCGGTCCTTCGTAAATGGCCTGCATCAACGGCCACGGTGCCAATTCTCCAGGATCGCCAATGACCGGACTTCCGCCGATTTGCCAATCGCTGGAAGGAAAAGGCGGCGAATCGAACGGCGCCGGTGGAATACGGCGTGGGTTTGGGGCGTTGGGATCGGGGGGCGTGTATGCCGGCGTGCCCAACTGTTCCAGAAACGCTTCTCCCAAGCGTTGCACAAACGGTTCGTGTAGTTTCTTTTCTGCACGAGCCGCTTTCGCTTGTTCTTCCTGGCTCTGGGCTATCGTTTGCTGATGCTTGGCCTTGGCTTTTCCCTTCTCACGGGACCGCGAAGTGGAACTTGCTGTGGCCTTTTCTTTTTCAGCCAATTTTTTCTCGCGTCTATCCAGTGCTTTCTCGCGTGCGTCCAGCTCGGCTTTCCGTTGAGCAAGCTGGTGTTGTTCAGCGGTCAAGTCTTCGGACGCCTCCTGCGCGTGCGTCACAGCAGTAATAAGTATCCCCGACACGATCGTGATCAGACATTTCTTAATATTCATTTTTCCTTGTTTTTGAGTCAACCGGCCACGCAAACCATGCGAAATCGATTGGAAATAGTTCTCATAACAAAGGCGAGGATCTCGGGCGAGGGTTATCAATGAACCAAGTCCAGAACGGCCAGTCGCTGATTGCTTCTCGTCTGTCTTGCAAGTGCCGATCTTGCGAGGAAACAACCACTGCCGGTTTCCGCACCCGAGTTCGAGCAATTTCGATGTAAACCGGAACGAAGACGAACACGATTGTTTTGATTCTTTTCATCAGTGCAGCTGATCGAGCGCACGATTGAGTTGAAGAACATTCACGCCAGGCTCCCCGAAAACGCCGAAATCGCGGCCGTTTGTATTTTGCCTGATCAGCTCGCGCACCTTCTCGTCAGCCACGCCGCGCGCTTTTACCACACGGGGGATTTGCAGTTCTGCGTTTTGCAAACTGATGTGCGGATCGAGGCCGCTGCCCGATGCGGTGACCGCGTCCGCCGGCACCGGCGCGGATTCGCTCAAACCATTTTCCGCCCGATACGCGGCTAGGCGCTCCTTGATCGCGTCGTTCAGTTTTCGCGAAGTCGGACCGAGATTACTGCCACCGGAGCTGGTCGCGTCGTAACCGTTGCCTGCGGCGGAAGGTCGCGGATGAAAATATTTTGCGTCCGCAAATCCCTGGCCCAGCAATTTTGAGCCTCGCGCCGTTCCGTCCGGATCGAGGATCAAACTACCGTTGGCTTTGTCGCGAAAGAACGTCTGAGAAATTCCGAAAACAATGAGCGGATAAAGACCGCAGCAGACGACTGCCAGCACGAACGTCGATACGACTGCGCCTCGTATATTGGAGAAGAATTCTTTCATTTCGTCAGGCCAGATGGAGCGCTGTGATGATCAGGTCGATCAGTTTGATGCCGATAAACGGAACGACGAGGCCGCCGAAGCCATAGATGAGAAGATTGCGCTGCAAAATCGCCAGCGCGCCCATTGGCTTATATGCAACGCCACGCAGGGCCAGCGGGATAAGCGTAATGATGATGAGCGCGTTAAAAATGACGGCGCTCAGAATCGCGCTGGTCGGACTGTGCAAGTGCATGATGTTGAGCGGCGCCACCTCGGAAAACCTGACCATCAACATTGCGGGAATGATCGCGAAATACTTCGCTACATCGTTTGCGATGCTGAAGGTGGTAAGCGAGCCGCGCGTGATCAGCATCTGTTTCCCGATCTCAACGATGTCGAGCAGCTTCGTCGGATTGCTGTCGAGATCGACCATGTTTCCGGCTTCGCGCGCCGCCTGCGTGCCAGTGTTCATCGCGACGCCCACATCGGCTTGCGCGAGCGCCGGTGCGTCGTTGGTTCCGTCGCCGGTCATGGCGACCAGATGACCTTCGGATTGTTCGTGCCGGATGCGTTTGAGTTTTTGTTCCGGCGTCGCTTGCGCCATGAAATCATCCACGCCGGCTTCAGCTGCGATTGCTGCGGCGGTGAGTGGATTGTCGCCGGTGATCATCACCGTCTTGATTCCCATTTTGCGCAACTGCGCGAAGCGCTCCTTGATTCCACCTTTGACCACGTCTTTGAGCTCGATCGTGCCGAGCGTCATCATGTCCGATGCGACGACCAGCGGAGTGCCGCCACGATGGGAAATTTCATCAACCGTGTTCGCGACGGATTGCGGAAACATTCCGCCCGCTGATTCGACAAATCCGCGCACCGCTTCAGCCGCGCCCTTGCGTACACGCATCGTCGGTTGCGTGCCATTGGCATGAAGATCGACACCGCTCATGCGTGTCTGCGCGGTGAAGGGCACGAACGTCGCCTCCAACTCGTGCATTTCCCGCGCGCGCAATCCGAACTTCTCTTTCGCGAGCACGACAATCGAGCGTCCTTCCGGGGTTTCGTCCGCCAGCGAGCTCAATTGCGCGGATGCAGCCAGATCATTAGGCTCGACGCCGGGCGCGGGATGAAACCCAACGGCCATCCGATTTCCGAGCGTGATCGTCCCGGTTTTATCGAGGAGCAGGACGTCGACATCCCCGGCTGCCTCGACGGCGCGCCCGCTCATTGCCAGCACATTGCGCTGAAGAACGCGATCCATTCCTGCGATGCCAATTGCGCTGAGCAACCCGCCAATCGTTGTTGGAATCAAACAAACGAGCAGCGCAACCAGAACTGGAATGGAGAACGCCGCGCCCGAATAGATACCGAACGGTTTCAGCGTGACGCATACCAGGAGAAAAATGAACGTCAACGCGGCCAGAAGAATCGTGAGCGCGATTTCGTTAGGCGTTTTCTGACGGCGCGCGCCTTCGACCAGCGCAATCATTTTATCCAGAAAACCGGCGCCTTTGTCTGCAGTGATTCGGATCACAATTCGATCGCTCAACACGCGTGTGCCGCCGGTGACTGCGCTGCGGTCGCCGCCGCTCTCGCGAATCACGGGCGCCGATTCGCCTGTGATCGCCGCCTCATCCACGCTGGCGATTCCTTCGATAACGTCGCCGTCTGCCGGAATGGTGTCGCCCGCTTCGCAAACTACGAGGTCGCCTTTTTGCAAGATAGGCGCTGGAACTTTTACCTCGCGGCCATTCTGCAGGCGACGCGCCATCGTATCCTTGCGCGCCCGACGCAGACTGGCTGCCTGCGCTTTGCCTCGCCCTTCCGCGACTGCTTCAGCAAAATTGGCGAAGAGCACCGTGAACCAGAGCCAGATCGCCAGTTGCGCGACGAAACCGCGTAGTGCCGACTCAGTGGTGAAGATACCGACAGTCGTTAGGGCGGCGCCGACCATCGTTACAAACATGACCGGGTTCTTCACCATCAGACGCGGATTCAATTTCTTGAACGCATCGGCGATGGCCGGACCAATAATGTTCCAGTCAAAAAGCGATGCAGGTTTTTGTGTCATGAAGTTTGGATGTTGATCTTAAAAAAGTTTTCCACCTTGCATCAGGAAGTGTTCGACGATTGGGCCGAGCGTCAGCGCAGGAAGAAAGTTGAGCGCGCCGATCAAGATAACGGTACCGAGCAGGAGAATAAGAAACGTTCCGCCATGCACTGGAAACGTGCCCGCACTGGCCGGCGCGACCTTCTTTTGCACCAGCGATCCGGCCAGCGCCATGATCGGGACGATCATGAGAAACCGGCCAAACAACATGTCCAGACCGAGGGTCGTGTTGTACCAGGGAGTATTTCCGGAGAGACCAGCAAATGCGCTGCCGTTATTTCCGGCGCCGGAGCTGAAGGCGTAGAGAATCTCACTCAGCCCGTGCGGACCACCGTTGTTTAATCCGGCCAGACCCCATTTGCTCACTATCGCCCACCCAGAGAAACCAAGAATCGAGATCGCGAGGATGAGCAATGAGAGCATCGCCATCTTCACGTCGTAGGCTTCAATTTTTTTGCCGAGATATTCCGGTGTGCGACCAACCATCAGGCCAGCGATGAAAACCGCGAGCACCACAAACACAAGAATCCCGTAGAGGCCGGCCCCGGTTCCCCCAATAATGATCTCGCCTAACTGGATGTTGAACAGCGGAACCAAGCCGCCCAGTGCAGTGAACGAATCATGCATCGAATTGACTGCGCCGCAGGATGCGTCCGTGGTGACGGTGGCGAAAAGCGCCGAGTTGAAAATGCCGAACCGGACCTCCTTACCCTCCATGTTTCCATCCGCCGCGGCGACGCCGAGATGTTGATGGATGGGATTGCCGGATGATTCCGCCCACCAACACAAGAGCACGCCGCCGAGAAAAAGGGTCACCATCGCCGCCCACACCGTCCAGCCGTGCTTCTGATTTTTAACCATGCGGCCGAGGTAGTAAGTGAGTCCGCTGCCGATTGCGAAGATCGACAACATCTGAACAAGATTTGAGAGCGGCGTGGGATTCTCGAATGGATCTGCCGCGTTGGCGTTGACGTATCCACCGCCGTTGGTCCCGAGCATCTTGATTGCGACCTGCGACGCCATTGGACCCTGCACAATGCTCTGCTCAGTTATGGTCTGCTCTTCCGTGATCGCTTTGCCGTCTGGTCCTTTGATTGTTTCGCCTTGATCGTTTTTCTTCTCGACCTGGACCTTCATCGGCTCGACCAGCGTCGCCTTCGTGTAAGGCTTGAAATTTTGAATCATGCCTTGCGACACCAGGAATACTGCTAAGACCAGGCAAATCGGCAGCAGCACGTAGTAGGTAACGCGAACGAGATCCACCCAGAAATTGCCGATGGTTTGCGCGGAATGTCTCGCAATTGCCCTAACGAGCGCAGCGGCAATTGCGATGCCAGTCGCGGCCGAGACGAAATTGTGAAACGCCAGGCCAACCATCTGCGAGAAATAAGACATCGTGGATTCGCCGCCGTAGTTCTGCCAGTTCGTGTTGGTCGTGAAACTGGCCGCGGTGTTGAACGCGAGATCGGGATTTACCGCGGCGAATCGCTGTGGATTGAGCGGCAGAAGATTTTGCAGTCTTAGGATCGCGTACGTGAAAACGCAGCCGACCAAACTGAAGGCCAGCATCGCGAGCGTGTATTGTTTCCAGTTGTGCTCTTGATCAGGCCTAACGCCCATGACGCGATACGTCCCGCGCTCGAGAGGACGCAGCACTGGATCGAACCACGTTCTGCCGTTCGGGTCGAGCACCTGCGTTAGATAAAGGCCCATCGGCTTGGTAATCAGCGCCAGGGCGATTAGAAAGATCGCGAGTTGAATCCAACCGGATGTTTCCATATCGATCTTAGAATTTTTCCGGTCGAATCATTGCCACGAGCAGATAAACGAAGAGAAGTAACGCGATAATCCCGACGACGGCCGTTTCCATTTTGTGCTCCTATAGCTTCTCGCAAAAACGCACGTAGAGAGCGCCCGCGACAAAAAACGCAACGATGATGCCTGCAAAAATGAGATCGCTCATCGCTTCTCTTTGGGCTGCTCGCAAAAGCGCGAGTAAATCCCGTTCACGCCCAGAATAAGGATGATTCCTACAATAATGAATTCGCTCATAAAAACTTACAAATCTGAGCGAACTTTAGCCAAGACGTTAGTTAAACTGTTTCGGGAAAGTGTTAAAAAAACATTAATGCTGACCCGGGGCGACGCTTGCACTACCCGGAAAAAACAAGATCGACACCAACACAAATACCGGAATTAGGGTCGGAAGCGCGAACTTCCAGATATAGCCGATAAAGCTTGGCGTTGGGACGTGCGCGTGCTCGGCAATCGTTTTCACCAGCAGATTCGGTGCATTGCCGATATAGGTGAGTGCGCCAAAGAATGCTGCGCCCAGCGACAGCGCGGTTAATTCGCTGCCGTTTTTGGAAATAAAGTCGGCCACCTGCAACGGATCGTTGATCTCGAAGTGATGGAGTCCAAGCGCTGCAGCAAAAAAAGCGAGATAGGTTGGCGCGTTATCGAGCAGTGCAGAGAGCAATCCGGTTGCCCAAAAGAATGCCCTTTCTGAAGTCAATCCCAGTTTGTCGGCCGATTGTTCCATGTATTCCAAAACCGGAATCATCGTTCCGAAAATACCGAGAAAGAGCCAGCCGACTTCCTTGAGGGGGGCAAAGCTAAAATTGTCGGCTTCGCGAATGCGCTGTGGCGTAGCGAAATAGGATCCCAGCGCAATCAATATCATGAGCGGCTCGCGCCAGCCCGCGCGCACGGCGATGAGCGCGGCCAGAAGCGCAAACAGGAAAAGGAAATTCTGGGCACCGTCGCAGCGCCATTGTGTGATCTCACTTTCTCGAATGGCTCTTTTGCGCGCGCGAAGATTGATAAGATCGAGAACAAAAAAGACGGCCAGAACAATCGCGACCGTGATGATCCACTGCCGCCAGCAATATTGCAGCGTCCAGCCAAACGGCACACCTTTGAGAAATCCAAGAAATAAGGGCGGCCCGACCGGCAACAGCGCGCCGCCAATGTTGCTGACTAGAAAAACAAAGAACGCGATATGCATCGGCGCGAGGCGGCCTCTGTTCATCGCGATCCACGGCCGGATCAGCAGCATCGATGCGCCGATGGTGCCGATTAGATTGCCCAGGAGCGCGCCGACAAAGAGGAACAGGGTGTTTCTCATCGCGCCGCTCGGCGATTTGACGCGCAAATGAATTCCGCCTGCAACGACGAAGAAAGAGCCGACTACAACAATGAAGGTGACATAATCGATTCCCGCATGAACGACGCGCGCGGGCTGCTTAACAACGAAGAGGTAATACAGACAAACTATGCTGGCGAGAGCGATGCAAAGCTTGTGGTAATGACGCTCCCAATGATGTTGAGCGATGAGCGGAGCAAGTGCTATCGCCACCAGCAAGATCCCAAAAGGCACCATTATTAGCCAGTTCGGACGTGCCGCGACGAGACCCAGGATCCAAATCATCTTGCCATTGGACTTATCGCATACGATCCGTCAACGAAACTCGGCTTTGTGGCGCCTGCTTCGAGGAACGTTCGCGAACGCTGGCCACGCGTCGACCTTCTTCACGATGCCGACGGCATGGCTTGCAGGTGCGCGGCGATTTCGATCTCGGCTGTTTGTGGAAACATGTCGAGTGGTGTGATGGAATCGATTGTGAACTTTTCGTGTAGTTCCTTCAGGTCGCGAGCCAGAGTGGCGGGATTGCAGGAAACGTAAATCAGCGTTGTTGGCAAAAGATCGAGAATTGCGTCGCGCACTTTTGCAGAAAGGCCGATCGCTGGAGGATCGACAATGATGGTGGTAGGGGCGATTGACCTCAATCGCCCAAGATGGATCTCGTCCACAGGCCCGCGGCCCAGATGAACCGCCCCTACACGTCGCAATTCTTCTTCCACCTGGCCGGTGATATAGATTTCTTTCTCGGTCGCATCTTCTTTTGCGTCTGTGATTGCGAACTTGTCCCAATCGATTCCGACGACACGCTCAAACTTGTTGAGCAATGCTTTGGCGAAGAATCCTGCACCGCAGTAAGCGTCGACTAGGAGATCCTGGTCCGGCGGAACAAGATCGGCAATCAAACGGCGCAGTGCATCCGCGACCTCATCATTGGTTTGAGAGAAGACGCGCCGGCTGGAGGAGGTGCGCAAGGTGTAATGTCCATCACGCGGATTTCGTCCCCGCAGGTCCCTTAACTCGCGATTCACTTCGTCGCACGAAATCGGGCACCGCTCGATGTCGATCAAGTGATGTGAATCGCGCCGGAAAAATCCAATCACGCCATCCTGCGCATGAACCGTGATGCGGTTGCGATATCCGTACTGTTTCGGCGAGGGGATGATCGGTCGCAGAGGAATATCTTTAAGCTTGCCGATCCGCTGGAGAACATTGCGCACCTGGCGCCATTTTATCGCGAGCTGATGTTCGTAGCCGATGTGCTGGTATGCGCATCCGCCGCATTGAGCAAAATACGGGCACTCCGGTGTGACGCGATGTGGCGAGCTTTCCTTAACTTCCACCAATTCCGCCTCGGCGAACTGTTTTTTCTCGCGCACGATCCCAGCGGAAACCAGTTCGCCCTCGATCGTGTATGGAACGAAGATAGCTTTCCCTTGCTCGCGTCCGACCCCTTTCCCGCCAAAAGCGATGTCTTCAATTTTCAGCTCCACAACGCGCATATGTTTTTAAACCCAATATCGAAATCCGAAATCCCAAACAAAGTCGAATCTCCAAAGCGGAAAATCGCGCGCCTTGATCAATTCGTCATTTGATAGATTTGAGATTTGAGCATTGTTTTGAATTTCGACGCTCGGATTTTCATCCTGTTGTTATGGCCTGGCGACTTCACGAACATGTTTTACGTGGCAGGATCGACAACCGCACGCGCGGGCGGGTCACCGGTGAGATTTGGCTGGCCGGCATCGACCAGCCACTGGTACTGGAACTAACCGGCGATTGTGCGCCTGACCTCGCCGGCTGCGAGTTGGGCTTTGAAAATCCGGACGCCATCCCAATGGCGACGAAACCGCCTGCCCCTCAGCAGCGCGGCCCTGCCGGCGATATCACGGCCGCGCGAAAAGTGCGCGCATTCGACGTTCCAACTGACGAAGCAATCGCAATGTCCCGACGCGGCGAGACACCGCCCGAACACATGGCAAACGCGGTCTATCTGGAATGGTTTAGCGAGCGGAGCGGGCGGGTGGTCATTGAAAGCGCCGATTATCGTTTGCAAATCTCCGAGCCAGCGTGGCGTTATACAAAAGAAGAAATTGCCGAGCGCGACCGCCGCATCGCTGAAGAAGAAACCCCGTTTGCTATTGCGATCACCCAGGACGGCGAGACCCAAGAATGGGACGAAGTTCGCTATGAGCAATTTCTCCGCGAAAGCGACGCGCTAACAGAAAAATACGGGCGGTTACTGGAGAAATACGCGGACCATCCCGACAGCGAACGGATCATTGCTCGTGAGATGGGATGGTCGTGGCTCGAGGAGGCGCTCGATCAGCAGGACGAAGAAGAAGAAGAAAGCAAGCAGGAGAACGAAGCAGAGGATTTGCAAGTGAAAGTGGACCTGGAAAAGAAAGATGAGTCCGAGGACGACATTGAGGATTACGAATTGCCGCCGCCCGATCCGATGCGTGAAGAAATTGATTGGGTGCGCGACGAGCGCGGCCACATTTTGCACCCCATCGAGAAACGCGCCCATGATGCGTTGCATGGCCTCCTCGACGAGGTAAAGGCAGCAGAACGGTTTCCGGAGGAAGAAGATGACCGGGTTGCCGATTTCGTCAGTGGTTTTATGACCCTTAGCGCTAAGCTTGCCGGCGCTTTGGGCGGAGTTGCACGCGGCGACGATTTTTTTGAACCGGGCATGGTGATCGCGTGGCTCAAACGGATTCTGGAGATTTTGAACAAGACCATCGCAGCCGCGGACGCTGCGAGAGGGAAGGACTTTCTCCCTGCGGAGCGGTTTGCGTACTATCGGAGTGAGCTTTTTGCGATCCGCGAAGACGTGTTGGAATTAATCAAGGAGCTGCGATCGCGCTAACCAGGCAGAGAGGTCGCGCTGCGGTATCCGGCATACTTTTCGATGGAGCGAAGTTAATACGGATCCTGATCGTAATCCCGGACGTAGGGATATTTTGATTCGTTGCCAATCTCAGGAGGAAATTCTGCATAACCGGCGTGAATATAGGGAATTTCTGGTGGCAGGATGGGGTAATAGCTATCGCGCCAGATTGGGAAAGGCCAGGTTAGGATCTCAATAAGGCCTGCTACGTGTCGCGCACCTGAGCGCCCGAAGCCACGAACCACACCGTAGCCAAACGCAGCATTATTGCCTTCTTCTTTGTTAACCTTGTTGATATTCACGATGATTTCTGTCGGCGCCCAGAGAAAATTCGCAAAACCGCGGCCGAGTTTCCGCGTTGGCCCATAGTCATTCGCTGGCGGATCCTGAATATCTCCGAGACAAATTCCTGCAAGGCCGAGCACCAATGAGAAGACAGCCAGGGGTTTCATGTGGCTCCATCGAGTTAAACAAATATTGAGGAGCAAAGGCAATACTTATTTTGGGCCTTCGGGTGCACCGCCGCTCTTTGTCTTAATCATCGAAACCGCGATCGTAACTGCAAGAATGAGCGCTATCACTCCAAGAGCGAGGGCACGCGGGAGCGGAAAATAATCCACGAGAATCATCTTGATGCCGACGAAACCGAGCACGAAAGCGAGGCCGGTTCTCAAGTAAATAAAACGGTCCATCAAACCGGCGAGCAGGAAGTAAAGCGACCGCAAGCCAAGAATCGCGCAAATATTAGATGTATAAACAATGAATGGGTCACGCGTGATAGCGAAAATCGCAGGGATCGAATCGACCGCAAAGATCAGGTCTGTGACCTCGATCACGATCATGGTTAGAGCGAGCGGGGTCAACATCCACCGCCCATCCACGTGCACCTTGAAGTGCTCGTCATGAAATTCGCGCGTAATCGGAAGGATCCGACGGCACATCCGCAACACCCAACCCTCGGCGAAATCGTGCGCTGGACGTTTTCCAAAGAACATCTGCGCCGCCGTGATCAACAGGAAGAGACCGAAGAGATAAAGAATGAAATGAAAGCGTTGCACTAGGGCGATGCCGCCCAAGATCATCGTGCCACGCATGACCAGTGCCCCGATTATTCCCCAGACAAGGACGCGATGTTGCGCCTTTGGCGGAACGCGAAAATGCGCAAAAATGAGAACGAAAACAAAAATGTTATCCATGCTCAGCGAGTACTCGATGAGGTAGCCGGTGAAAAAATCCAGCCCGTGATGCGGTCCTTTGATGCGCCACACCAGCGCGTTAAATCCAAGTGACACGATTACCCACAGCACGCTGCGTCGCGCGGCAGCAGTCATGCTTAATTCCCGGCCGCGCTGATGGAACGTGAAGAGGTCGATCCCAATCGCAATGAACACGCCAATGTGAAAGGCGATCCAAAACCAGATACTCGTCGTCACGGCGGGGAGACTTTCATGCACCGGGGCACACAGCAAACGTAAATTGCGCGCCTGACCCGTCGGACTTATAGGTCACGTGTGACTCATCAGCCTCATTGATGGATACCGAATTAGAAAAACTGGTCGAAGCCGGCAAACTCACTTCCCGCGCCGCGCAGCAACTCGAACAACTAAAGCCGGGGACATTTTGTTTGCACAAAAGCTGGGGATTCGGTCGCGTGAGCGAATGGAATCTGCTGCTCAACCAGATCGTAATTGATTTTGCAGGAAAAAAGTCGCATCCGATGCAGGCCGAGTACGCGGCGGAGAATGTCACGCCGCTCGCGCCAGAGCACTTCCTCGCACGCAAAGCGACCGACCTTGCGTCGATCAAAAAGTTGGCAAGAGAAGATCCGCCTGCCGTGGTGCGAAATATTCTTGAAAGCTTGGACGGTAAAGCCACGGCGCAGCAGATCAGTGAATGGCTTGTGGGTGATGTTTTCACTGAGACGGAATGGAAACGCTGGTGGGAGTCGACCAAGAAGGCGCTCAAGGCAAGCGGCGTTTTTTCTGTCCCTGCAAAAAAGACCGAACCCATTCAAATTCGCGGCGAAGGCGTGTCGCAGGCTGACGAATTGCTCGACGCTTTCAACAAGGCACGGCAACCAAAGGCGCAAATCGCAGCGCTCGAGCAGATCATCAAATCCTGCGACCAATTCAGGGAATCCGAAAAACAACTTCAGCCGATCATCACGACGATCGAGAACATGACGGTGCGCAATCAGAAAATGCACCCGGAGTTCGCGTTCGAGCTCATCATCGCGCGAGACGATTTGATTGGGCGCGTCCCATCGTTGCACACGACGCACATCGGTTTGACCCTTTCGACACTGATTCTCGAGGAAGACAAGCGCCTGATCTCGGTCCTGGCGAAATTACCGGCGGCAAAAGAGAAACGAATCTTGCAAGCGTTGCCGACCGCGCTCGGTCCGCGCTGGACAGAACGTGGTTTGGATTTGATGCAACAGAGTCACGGCCGGATGGTCGCACAAATTCCCCGCATCTTGAGCGAAGCCGGAAAACATGACGAGCTTCGGACGATGCTGGAGCGGAGCATCCGCGAACATTCAGCCACGAGCGAGATGCTTGCCTGGCTTTGTAGCGAGCGGGAGCAATGGAGCGAACTGGTGACGCAGGAATTGCTTGGCGCAATTTTTGCGGCGCTGGAGCGCGAACAACACAATACTGCTGGCCGAACCGGCAAGTTGTACCGCACATTGGTCGAAGATCGGCAACTGCTTGGGGACATCTTCAGGAAAAGCGACGTCGCTACCGCGCGCGATTGGATGCGGCGGCTACAACTAAGCCATCTGTTCGATGAGCTGACGAAACGCTCACTTCTCGCCCGACTCGTCAAAGTGTATCCAGAACTGGAGAGCATGATCACAGGCGCGCAGACCCAGGGAGAGACCGCATCGCTAATCGTTTCCTGGAGCAGCCTGGAAAGACGCAAGGCCGAATACGAAGAGGTGGTAAAGACAAAGATTCCAGAGAACACCAGAGAAATCGCGCTCGCCAGGTCTTATGGCGATCTGAGCGAAAATTTTGAATTTAAAGCGGCGAAGCAGATGCAAAGCGTGCTCATGCGACGAAAAACCGAGCTGGAACAAATGCTGCACAACGCGCGCGGTACATCGTTTGAAAACGTCGATACGTCGCGTGTTTCCATTGGCACAATTGTCACGCTGCGCGAAGTGGAGACTGACAAGGAGGAAACTTACACGATTTTAGGCGCGTGGGATGGCGATCCCGACCGACACATTATCTCTTACCAAACCGCCATTGGACAGGCGCTACTCGGTCATGAAATCGGCGAGACCATTTCTCTAAACACAGAACATGGCTCAGCTCAATTCACGATTGCTTCAATCCAGGCAGCGCCGCCGGATCAGGGTGCAGCAACGCCTGTCCCTCCTCGCGAGTCCCCTGTTGAAACAGCCATAGCCGAGTAGGCGCGACGCGAGCACGTCTAGCTCGGATCGATGATCCCGGCCAGGCAGAGCAGAGTTGGCGGGCAGGCCAACGTTGCCGGCTACAAAAGTTTTCGGGATCCTTCTCAACTTCAACTCGTTGCTAGATCAGCAATTCGTAGGAGAGAATACTCAGGCAATAGATCGCTGCGGTTTCCACTCGCAGGATGATCGGGCCGAGCGTAATTGGCTGGCAGCCGTGACGACGCGCGAGCGCGAGTTCCGCAGGCGTGAAATCGCCTTCGGGCCCGACAAGCATCAAGACACTGCGAGGAGGACGTTGATGCTCATTCGAGTGGTCTGCGAGAACCTGCTTTAAGTGCCGCGCACCCGGCTGGAGCGATCCGATCAGTTGCAGGTCGAATGACTCCGCGGCTACCACGGAAAACAATTCTGAAAGTTTTCTCGGCGCATGTACGTGCGGCAGCCAGTTCTGGCCGCATTGTTTGGCCGCCTCAACTGCGATTTGCTGCCATTTCGATTGTTTTTGCGCCGCGCTTTCGGAACCGACTTGCACAATCGTGCGATCGGAAATGATCGGCACAATTTCAGTGGCGCCGATCTCGACCGCCTTTTGCACAATTAGGTCCATGTTTTTTCCCTTTGGGATTGCCTGTCCGAGAACGATCCGGCACTGCAGCGGTGGTGTTTCCGCTTCGTGCAGCTTTCTCAATCCAATTTCATTGCTGCCAAGATCGACGATTTCCGCGGTGATTTCGTGTCCCCGTCCATTGAAGATGACAAGTTTCTCACCCACTCTCATGCGCAGGACGTCGCGCGCGTGGTGTGCTTCCGCCCCAGCTAACCCGAGTGCGCCAGGATTCCAATCTTCCGGCGAAATATAGAAGCGATGCATGTGACCTATAGGACTAATAGGACCGATGGGACAAGCAACCTGATTTCCTTACTGGTAGTCGGAGGCGATGAGCGAATTCATCGCCAGCACATCCGTCAGCGATTGGCTTATCGGCAGTTCTATCCCGCGCTCTTGAAGCGCTGCAATTACGCTCTCGGTGGGAATGTTTCCGACCAGCGCGTCCTGCGCGAAGGGGCATCCTCCAAGACCACCGATGGCCGAATCGATTCGCCGACACCCTGCATCGTAGGCAGCGAGCACTTTGGTCGCGGCTTCCCCTGGCGCGCTGTGAAGATGCACGCCAATATCGTAATCGGCGTACTGGTTCGTGATCGATTGTACCACACGGCGAATCAGATCAGGGCCAGCAACGCCCACGGTGTCAGCCAGCGAAATTGATCGGACGCCGAGCGCCGCCAGTTTCCCTACCGCCTGGCGCAGCTCGTTTTCATCCCACTGGTCGCGGTACGGATTTCCGAACGCCATCGAAATATAAACGACCATGGCCAGCCCGGTTGCATCAGCTCTTGTCTTAATCGATTCCAACGCTTTGTATGAGTCTTCGAATGTTTGGTTTTGATTTTTGCGCAGGAATGTCTCAGAAATGGAAAAAGGATAGCCCAGAGTCGTAACAGCTCCGGTTGCAATGGCACGGTCGACTCCCTTCTCGTTTACCACGATGCCGATGATTTCAACATTGCCTGGCACCTCGAGTTGCTCAAGGACCTTCTCGCTACCGGCCATCTGTGGAACAGCTTTGGGAGAAACAAAGCTTACAGCATCGATGTGCTTAAAGCCTGCAGCGATCAAAGCACGAAGGTAACGCGCCTTAAGTTTCGTTGGGATTTGTCGCTTGAGACCCTGCCACGCGTCACGCGGACACTCGATCAGTTTGACAGCATTGTGAAACACAGAGACACCGGGGCCTATTTGAAAAATTCCTTCGCGCGTTCGAAAAAACTCTTGCGCAGAGGCGTATTTTCGTCACCGCAAAGCGCTGCGAATTCCTCAAGCTTGCGACGTTGTTGCGCGTTTAGGCGCGATGGCACTTCGACAATTAAACGTGCGAACAAATCGCCACGCCCGCGCCCGTTGACGTTTGCAATCCCTTTACTTCGTAGTTTAAAGATTTGCCCGCTTTGCGTGCCGGAGGGCACTTTCAGGTGCGCCCTGCCTTCAAGAGTCGGCAAATCAATCTCGCCGCCCAAGGTCGCAACAGAAAAAGGGATCGGTACTTCACAATACAGATCATCGCCTTCGCGCTGAAAAATCTTATGCTCCTTAATGTGTATGACGACATAAAGGTCGCCCGGAGGACCGCCGCGTGTGCCCGCCTCTCCGTTGCCTAACGAGCGCAACCGCGAGCCCTCCCCGATTCCAGCCGGTATTTTCAGTTTAACGCGGCTCAATTTTTCCACGCGCCCTTCGCCCCGGCATTTCTGACACGGTTTCTCAACGACTTCACCAGCACCGCGGCAGTGAGGACACGTCTGCGAAACGTGAAAAAATCCGCGGGAACTAATCACCTGTCCACGGCCGCCACATGTAGAACACGTAATCGTGCGCGAGCCTGGTTCTGCGCCGCTGCCCTTGCATTTGTCGCAAGTGTCGAGTTTCGCGATCTCAATCTCTTTCTCTGCGCCAAAAGCTGCCTCCTCGAGTTTGATCTGCATGTCGTAACGCAAATCGGATCCGCGCCTCCGATCTTCTGCACGTTCGCCGCCTCCGAAGAATGTCTCGAAAATTCCGCCGCCGAATCCGCCGCCTCCGAACACCTCTCGGAAAATCTCGAACGGATCGTGGAAAACGCCGCCGCCGAAGCCAGCGCCACCTGGCGCAAACGCCGCGTGGCCAAAGCGATCGTAGGCAGCGCGTTTGTTGGGATCGATCAAGACATCATACGCTTCGCCTAACTCCTTAAACTTTTCCTCAGCGTGCGGGTCGTCCGGATTCTTATCTGGATGAAACTTGACCGCCAGCTTGCGATAGGCGCGTTTGATCTCCTCATCGGTGGCGCCTCGCTCAACGCCCAGAACTTCGTAGTAATCGCGTTTTTCAGTAGCCATTTTCTAAATCCTACTCTCACTCACGCTGATGCTCCGGCTCGATAGATCGACAAGAGCAAGAGTAAAAGCACGAGCAAGAGCAGGAGGAGTTCCAGAGCTACTTTGCTGGGCCACTGGAAACAACCACTTTCGCAGGCCGCAGCAAACGGTCCTTCAACCGGTAACCGCGCCGGGTCTGGCGCACCACACTTTCTTCGGGAACTCGATCACTCGGCTCATGAGCGATTGCTTCGTGCACGTTCGGGTCGAACGTTTTCCCCTCAGCCTCGATCGGTTGCAGTCCATTTTCAGCCAGCAAGTCGTTGAGTTGTTTTTGGACGAGAACCATTCCGGAATAAATAGGAGAGTCCGCGCCTTGCTCTTTTGCTGCCGCAAGGCCGAGCTCAAAATTGTCAATGATTCCCACCAAGCGCTCCAGCAAAGAGCTGTTGGCATATTTGATCGCTTCTTCCTTTTCGCGCGCGGAACGTTTCTTGAAATTCTCGAAGTCGGCCTGACTCCGCAACGCGAGATCGCGAAACCGGTCGAGGTCGCCTTGCAAGCCGGCCATTGGATCTTCTGCTTCTTCTTGCGCGGCATCGGCCCCGCGCGCCACAGATGAAGGGTTCGAATCCGCCGCCACGGATTGTTTCATTTGTTTATTTTGTTCGGTAACAGGAATTTTTTTCATGTTTTACGAATGGCAATCAAAGTGATGTCGTCGTTTTGAGGAACCGACCCGGTAAAGTCGCGAACGTCCTCGATGATCTTTCTTACAATTGTTTGGGCCCCATCAATCGCGCTGGCGCGCACCGACTGCATCATGCGATCGAGGCCGAACTCGTCTCCCTCGGCATTAAGCGTTTCGGTCACGCCATCGGTATAGAGAACGAGGCAGTCATCGCGCTCGAGCGGGACGGCGAAATCGACTGTAAGCCTATCGAACACGTTTCCACTGTCAATGCCCACGACCATTCCCGGCGGCTTTATTGGTGTAACAGTTTGTGACTGTCGCTTGTAAAGCAAAGGAGCATCGTGTCCGGCGCGCGCCAGCGTGACCCCGTCGCGTTGGTGATTTAGAATCAGATAGGCCATGCTGATGAACATGTCTTCCTTGATATCGGGGTAAAGCTGGCGGTTCACCTTTCGCAAAACATCGGCTGGAGACGGATTGCGCGCCGCCTCCGCGCGCAAAACGCTGCGGCAAATCGCCATGATAAGCGACGCCGGGACGCCCTTGCCTGACACATCTGCGATGGCCACGCCCAGCCGTTCTTCATCTACCTGAATGTAATCGAAATAATCACCGCTCACCTGCCGGGCGGGCGAATTAATGCCGCTAATTTGAAAGCCCTTAATGGCCGGCGCTTCCGATGGAAGGAGGATACGCTGAATATCCCGCGCAATCTCGAGATCGTGATCAAGTCGCTTCTTTTCGTTCGCCATGGAATAAATGATGGCGTTGTAGAGCGCAAAAGCAGATTGTTCGGCGATCGATTTAAAAACGACGAAGTCTCCCTGCGAAAAAGGTTGGCCCGCCGGGCCCTGCGCCAGCGCCAGAACGCCCAAGTCCTGGTTTCCATACCGAAGTGACGCGGCCATGATCGACGCGCTGCCGAACGCGCTACCACGCAATTTTGCCAGTTCCGGCGCCTCGGAAAATCCGGCGATGCAGACGGACTGTCCTGTCTGCCAGACCCGTCCAATGAGCCCCTGACCCGGGCTGATCGTGTGCAACCGTAGAAAACTCTCGAGCGCGATCGGAGCGGCCGCCGCTTGTTGCAAGATATTTGGGGGAACGTCCACCAGCGGCGGACAGCCCTTGGAGATAAACGCTGGAGTAAGTTTCCCGCCTGTTCGATCGGTCACGTAAAGCGCGCCGCCGTGCGCGTCCAGAACACGCGTAGCGCCTTCGACGATGAGCCGGTGCAACTCCTGAGGCCGAATCGTTTCCTGGAAAGCCTCGCCGAGGCCGTGCAAAAAATCGAAGACAAGCGTTTCCTCGACCTGAATTTCTTCATGAGAGCGCTCCAGCCTTCGAATCCGCCGTAACTGAAACCAAGCGGTAATAATCCATCCGGCGACAGACGCGACAAGCAGTCCGAGAAGAAGAGTCGGCCACATCATGCAAGGGCCAGCTTACTTCGAAGGCGTCTCGTGATGAAGGTCTTGTCTTAAGAAATCGAGAACGTCTTTAAAGCGAAGGATATTTTCCGGCGCGGCCTCGCAAAGCGCCTCATGCGCTTCCAGCATCGTCTCCGTTTGTTCCTTTTTCCTATCCGCAGGCGACCGGACTGCAGGGGCTCGCTCAAGGGCTCCGCAGTCAGGGGGACTGGCACCATTACCACGAATATCGAATATCTGATCCAAGCCCAACCCGGAGAGAAGCTCCTGGCTGCGGTTTCCACAGTGAACGATATGAAGATGTCCATGCCCTAGCTCCTTCAATCGAAGTGCCACGCTGGCCATCGTTCCCATGAATGTGGAATCCATCATGGCGCAATCCGCCAAGTCCACCACAAATTCGCGATAACCGCGGTCCAACATCTCACGCGCGAACTCTTTGAGATTGCCGCTGTTGAGGAAACTACCTTTCCCCTCCACTTTCACCCATACGGTTGGGCCGCTCACCCCGACTTGAATAGATGAATCCACAGTTACTACTTAAAAGATACCAGCCCGGAAGCCATGCTGTCAATGCTTGCCAGACTGGAGAAAACGTCAGAAAATGATTCGGAATCCGGAGCACGACAGGCCGCATCAGGCAACATTAGCGGAGGGGGTGAGACGCGCCCGCTGGATCTCACTCCCACATGAAGGAGCGATTTTCCGCTACGATCCGACCGTTTTCGATTAACAGACACCGCCATGCGATTACGCGACCATCGTCCAAATAGTCGTCTCCAATGACTTTGAATTCTGTCTTATGAGTGCCGCGCACATTTCGATATGAAATCTCCTGCGCCTGCACGTGCTCGTGCAGTTTCTCCTGGCGATATTCCAAACGCACTGTGACATCGGAAGGGCGCTTGGCCCTCCAGTAGAAATCGAGGTAATTGCCGAAACGCTGACGTTGATCGAGTGCCGTTACCGCCCCAAACATCCGATACTGGCGCTCAAAAGTAATGGGAGCATCCTGCATTGTCGCCGTTCTCTGGCTCGGCGAATTCGATTTTCCGCCAAGCGTGCTTGTCGTCTGCCGAGCGCCGCCGCCCTGCCCTGGTTTTGGCGGTTTATCGCTCAAGAAGAAGAGCTTCGTTTTTCGAAACTCGAAATCGTTGCTTAACGCCACCGGTAGTGGTGAGATTTTTTCCACGACTCTTGGTTCTACGCGCTCACGCGCAGCCTGGCTGGGGGCAACAACAGTCAAAGAGCTCAAAGCCAAGAGAGCAGCAGCAAACCTCATTCACCTAATAAAGCCTGGTTTTGACTGGGGTGTCAACGCGCAACCGTACATCCCAGTTCTTCCGCTGCTATGGAACTCACGCGAATGTGAAAGTAAATTTCGGACTTATGATTGAAGTTCGTTATGCGCGCGGGGTGTATCTGCCCCATCAGGATTTATGGCTCGATCCGTGGGACGCAAAGCGATTCGCTTTCGTCTCGCACGCGCATAGCGATCACATTGCACCACACGAGGAAATCATTGTTTCCGAGCGGACAGCACGCCTGATGCAAAGCCGGCTGCCAGGCTACCGCGTGGAGCACATTCTGCCGTTCGGTGAAAGACGAACGGTGCACTGGATCGACCTTATGCTATTGCCAGCCGGGCATATCTTTGGTTCGGCCCAATGCTTCCTTTTTGCCGGCAACGAGACGTTGCTTTACACCGGCGATTTTAAGCTGCGTCCCGGTAAATCCGCGGAGCAAGCCGAGTGGCGCAAGGCGGATACACTCATCATGGAGACGACATTCGGCCTGGCACGCTATCAATTCCCGCCGGCGGAACAAGTCATCGACCAAATAATTGCTTTCTGCCGGGAAACAATTGATGAGGGTGGAGTACCCGTGCTCCTTGGGTATTCGTTAGGCAAAGCACAGGAGATTCTCTGTTCGCTTGATGGAGCTGGGTTGACGCCGATGCTCCACGGTTCGGTTTATCAGATCACCCGAATCTACGAGCAGTTTGGTCAATCTTTTTGCAAATATCTTCGCTACAACCCAAAGGATGTTGCTGGAAAAGTTTTGATCTGCCCACCCAGCGCGAACCATTCGCAGATGTTGGAAAAGATTGGACGCAAACGGGTCGCGATGATCAGTGGCTGGGCTGTCGATCCAAACGCAATCTATCGCTATCAGGTTAACGCGGCGTTTGCACTTTCCGATCACGCTGACTACAACGATCTGCTTCGCTATGTCGAACTCGTAGGGCCGCGACGCGTGTTTACGCTCCACGGTTTCGCTGCTTCGTTTGCGCGTGATTTGCGCGAACGCGGCATTGAAGCCTGGGCGTTGAGCGAAGAAAACCAGATGGAGTTTATGCTGGCACAACTTCCTGCCGGTCCTTCCGTTGGTGCATCGGGCTCCGAACTCCGCACGGGAGCCAGCTGCCCTGCCACATCCGAATTCCTCGGGTTCGCGAATGTTGGTGAAGCCATCGCTGCAACTCCGGCCAAACTAGAAAAAATTCGGCTGCTTGCCGATTATCTCCGCTGCCTAACGAGTGAGCAACTTCCAATCGTGACACGCTACTTCACCGGCAAAGCGTTTGCCCAGAGCGATCCGCGCACCCTGCAGATCGGCTGGGCCGTAATCTTCCGCGCACTGCAAGCGGCCACCAAAATCAGCGACGCGGAGTTTCATCGCGCCGCGAGTACTCACGGGGATGCAGCGAAAACCGCGTTCGACGTTCTCGATGGAAGAACGACACCGCAACCGTTCACCATCCGTGAATCGGACGACTTGTTTGAAAATCTCCACCGTGCACGCGGTCCGATCGCCAAGGCCGAACTGCTGCGAAATCGATTCTCAAAATTGTCTGCGCGCGAAGGTCAGTACGTCGTTAAGATTCTCACTGGAGATCTGCGCATCGGATTGCGCGAGGGTTTGGTCGAGGAGGCGATCGCGAAAGCATTCGGCGCTTCGCTCGAGCAGGTAAGGGAGGCCAACATGTTGTTAGGCGACATTGGTCAAACCGCCCTGCTCGCTTCGCGAAACGAGCTGGCACGTGCGGAGCTGTCACTCTTTCGGCCAATTAAATGCATGCTTGCGACTGCTGAACCGACAGCCGAAGCCGTGTGGGAACGGTTCGCCGAAGCTGGGTGGACTAGCCGGGAACTGGCGTCGTCCGCGCCGACTGCCGTTTATCTGGAAGACAAGTTCGACGGTATTCGCGCACAGTTGCACCGCAGTGCGCAACAGGTCGAGATCTTCTCTCGCGATTTGCGGCGTATCACAGGTCAATTCCCGGAGCTGGCCGATGAAGCCAGGAATTTCCAGGAGGAACTGATCATAGACGGCGAAATTATTGCCTTCGAGAAGGACCGCGGACTCACCTTCTTCGATCTGCAGAAGCGGCTAGGGCGAAGGAACGACGGCGCCGATTTGTTCGCGCGTGCGGCGGCAGACGTGCCAGTCGCGTTTGTGATCTTCGATCTTCTTTGGTTGAACGGCCGGTCATTGTTAAAGGCTCCGCTGCACGAGCGGCGAAGACATCTGAGTAACGTGCGATTGCCCTCGCATTTTCAAATTGCCAGGGTCATGCCTGCACATTCTGCTGCTGAGATCGAACAAACGTTTCAACAGGCGCGGCAGCGCTTAAATGAAGGGCTAATGATCAAAGACCCGGAGAGTTTCTATCTACCCGGTAACCGCGGCATGTTTTGGTTCAAACTCAAGAAAGAACTGGCGACTCTGGATGTCGTGGTCGTGGGTGCCGAGTTTGGGCACGGCAAACGCAATAATGTGTTGAGCGATTACACATTTGCTGTGCGCGATGAAACTACTGGTAAGCTCCTCCCGATTGGTAAGGCTTACAGCGGTTTAACCGACATGGAGATTGCAGAGCTGACTGAGCGCTTCATGCAGAACACGATCACAGACCATGGCCGATATCGCGAAGTGAAACCGGACGTGATCCTCGAAGTCGCTTTCAATTCAATTCAGCCCAGCTCACGCCACGCCAGTGGACTGGCACTGCGTTTCCCGAGAATCAAGGCGATCCGGCGCGACAAGAATGTCGATTCAATCGACACACTGCAATACGCCCGCGAGCTGGCAGCGCAACGCGCAAAATTCAACGGCTAGTTCGCGCTAAACGGATTGGTCAACGCCTCGTACTTACTGGGGCGTGGACGACGGAGATGGTGGAGTCGCCTCCGCGCCAGTGCCGGCGGAGGTGCTGGTATCGGCAGACCCGCTGGTGTTGGCAGACGCGCTCGTGTCGGCAGGCGCCCCGGCGCCGGAATTGGGTTGTGGCCTCATGGATCGCATTTTCTGTATTGCCTCCATCCTGCGCTGCCTTACAGCGCGCAGCTCTTCAATTCTCTTTTCCCTGCTGGCCTTGAGTTGTGAGTTGTCGGGCGGCGCTAAACCGGGAGGGATTGTTGCTGAAGGCGGACCACCCGAAGAGCCGTCCCTTTTCAGAGCTCGCAATTGAGCGTCGGCTGGAATCATGGCCGCACGTGCGATTGCTTTTTCCTTCTCGGCCAATGCCTTCTCTCGTTCGTCTAATGCTTTCTCACGGCTATCCAGCTCGGCATTCCGCTGAGCGAGTCGTTGTTCGGCCCTGCATCCTGTTTTTGGCAGAGCAAACCAAACCGAGGCGGCAGCTGCTAGTCAAATGAAAGTTAACGCGGCTGCGGCGTGGTGGAAGTTGCCGGCACGACGACGATTGTCTCAATCTGACCACGGCGAAGGCGCTGAATATTGGCAAAGACGGCCACTAGCGCGAGTGATGCGACGATGACGATCATCAGCACAACAGCGCTTCTTGGGACCTGAGGTGATCGAAGTTTTTCGGCAGGTTGCTGCGGCGCATTCACGTGTGAAGTATCGATATCGATTTCACGCGCGCAAGGACGCCTTATTCGTTTCCTTACTCGACGAAGGCAACGACCTGCATCAGTTCCACTGCAAAGCCGCGATTGCATCCATGACTCGCTGACTTAGCCGGTTATAGAGATCTTTCCCTGGTGGATTTAGATCGGCAGCCGTAAAGAAAATCGGTTCTCCGATTACAATAGTAATTGGGACAAAGTGCAAACCGCCGCCACCGCGTGGCAGGGCTTCGTGGGCGCCAAAGATCCGCATAGGCACGACTGGCGCCAGGGTTTTTGCAATGACGAGACCCAATCCCGCCTCGGCCGGCTGCAAGTTACCGTCGACAGTGCGCGAGCCTTCCGGAAAGACCAGGGCCGCGTTCCCAGCCTTTAGAACACGAATCAAAGCCTTCAGCGCGCTGCGGTCGATGCCCTCTTGATTGACCGGGATTACATTGAGCTTCGGCAAAAGCCAGCCGAGCGGCGGCACGTCCAGCAATGTTCGCCGCGCCAAAAAGTAAACGGCCCGATCACACGCGGTACCGGCAAGCGGTGGATCGAGATAACTCTGATGGTTCATCGCGAGAATGACGGGCCCACTCTGAAGCATGCGCTCCCGATGAATTACACGAAAATGGAAAAACAAGCGGCCAACAAGGCGGCTAAGATGATAACCGAGCCAGTAATAGAAATTCATTTAACGAGTAAACGAATTAGCGGTTCAGCGATTTGTTTTCACTCAATCTTTGAACCGCTAAATCGGCAGGCCCATTTTCTTGAGTAGGCCGATGATCTGGTCGATGACCTGCTGAATCGTAAGATGTGACGTGTCGATGACATGCGCATCTTTCGCGATCACCAGCGGTGAGACGGGGCGTAAAGAATCAGCGCGATCACGAATCGCGATTTCGTCGCGCTCTCCTTGTGCGGCCCGACGCTGGAGACGCACCTCAGGCGAAGCATCAATGTAAAATTTGTAGGGCGTGTCGGGAAAAACGACCGATCCAATATCCCGGCCTTCCACGATCAGATCGTGGCTTTGTGCGTCCTCGTGCAGTTTCTTCGCGACAAGCTGGCGAACCACAGGGAACTGACTGACGCCTGCAACGCTTTTGTTCACAGGATCATCACGCAAGTGCTCCCCGGGATCCACGCCACCAATCAGAATGCGCGACTCATTGTCTTGCAGGCGGCACGTGATGCCGGCCACCCGAAGGGCTCCCGCGATACGATCGCTTTCTTCCGGATGGATCTTCTTTTGCAGGATGTGCCAGGTGATTGCTCGATAAATGGCGCCAGAATTAACGTACACAAATCCCAGGCGCCGGGAGAGCTCTCGCGCGACACTGCTTTTTCCGGAGGCCGCCGGGCCATCAATGGCAATTACCCGATGACAACGTGGCTGGGAAGCGTGCATAAATTGAGGCCTTCACTTTAGCCGGCGAACGCGCGGGTATGCAACGGGTGCCGTGCGTAACGTCGATGGCAAAATGAGGGAAAACGCCCAACCCTCAACGATCTAAATTGAACATTGGATGTTGAGCGTTAAACGTTGCGCGTTGAAGTATGAGACATTGCGCCATGGGCTCAATTGCAGCGACTCATGCTTCTTCCTCGACGGGCCCGGGAGTAAGTGAACCGATCACAGGCGTGCTGATTTGCATCCGCTTTGGATTTGTGAACTCTTCAAGGACGGCTTCAAATCCAGGATAAGATTCACGAATACATTCAGCTTCCTGGACAACGGTTTCGCCATCAGCGAACAAGCCCGCAATGGCAAAGGCCATCGCAATACGATGGTCGCCAAAACTTGGCACGCGGACCCCGTGCAGGGGAGCCGGACCAAGTATCTCAAGGCCATCGTTCATTTCAGCTACCTGCGCTCCCATGGCACGCAAATTGTGCGCGATTGCGGCGATGCGATCGCTTTCTTTCACGCGCAATTCTTCTGCGTGGCGAATAATCGTTTTGCCTTCCGCAAGGGCGCCGGCGACTGCAAGGATCGGCAGTTCATCAATGAGCTGCGGTACTTCTTTACCCTGAATGACAGTGCCCTTGAGCGGGAAACCGGTGACTTCGACAATTCCGCGCGGTTCGACTTGATCGGTGTCTTCAATGGCCTCGCGCACTTGCGCACCCATCCGAAGTAGAACACCGAGTAAAGCCGTTCGTGTGTGGTTCAAACCAGCATCGCGAATGAGCAGATGACCTCGTCGCTGCGCCGCAGCGGCAACCAGCCAAAAGGCCGCGGAAGAAATGTCCCCTGGAATGCCAAAGTCGCGCGACTCTGGCACTTGGTCGCCGAACACGGTGACGCTGCCATTTCCGTCCACCGCTGTTCGAACCAGAAAATAATCAAACATCATCTCCATATGATTCCGAGTCGGTGCTGGCTCGATCACGATGGTCTTGCCCTTGGCAAAGAGGCCGGCCAGCAGCAACGCGCCTTTCACCTGCGCGCTTGCCACAGGCGGTCGATAACGAATACCACGCAAGGAACCGCCCTGGATCCGCAGCGGTGGCGTCTCTTCGGGACCTTCCGCGACAATATTCGCACCCATCTGACGAAGTGGCGCGATGACTCGCTCCATCGGGCGTTTTGACAGCCCGGCATCCGCGACAAGCCGACTTTCAAATGTCTGCCCAGCAAGCAGCCCGGCGAGAAGGCGCATGGTCGTGCCGGAATTGCCGCAATTGATTTCGCTTTTAGGCGGCGTAAGAACCCGCTTTTTCCCGTGCACGATCAACGTGGCCGGCTCGGGTTGTTCGATCTTGATCCCGAGCGCGCGCAGCGCGTTCACCGTATGCATACAATCTTCGCTGGGAAGAAACCCTTGCAGAGTGCACACTCCATTCGATAAGGCGGCGATAATTACCGCACGATGCGAGATGCTTTTATCGCCGGGTACAGTAATCTCGATGTCAATTCGAGGTGCCCGTTTTACCCGTAACTCCATAGATAAGAAGAAACCGTTGGTGGATACTCAATACGGGATGCTCAATAAAGGCAGGCGCCGCGCCAATTCAGCACCCAGCATCAGCCTCGAACACCCTCAAGGCAACCCGTTACGGAACCAGAAAGATTTTGTCCGTGTACGGATCCTTTACTTCCGTTCCCGGAGGGAATCCTTCCACATCGATATATTTGCCAGGTGAATACGGACTCTCTACCAGGTGAGGTTTGCCGGGAACGGGGATTCCGTATGGATAATCCCCCTTTGCCACCTTCGTCGGCGCGGCTGGTGGAGGAGGTGGCGCTGCTGCGGTTTCCACGGGCGGTGTACCTGTAGGTTGAACCGGGCCATTCGGGTTGAATGGTTGTTGCGGCGGCGGGTACTGTCCAGGCTGGGTGGGCCCATAGCTGGCGGCCCGATGTCGGGAGGGTGGCGGCTGCGGCTCTTCACTGCATGAGGCGACCAGGAAGGCCGTGAATAGAGCAAGCGACAATGAGAATTTCATAAATGGAAAATACTGTCACAATCGTATCCGCAGTCAGAGTGGTTGCCAATCATTAAATCGCTTTTTGTTCACACTCGGAGATGCTTTCGCAAAAATTGGTGCGGATACAATGACGGTCCGCCTTCCATCCGATTCCAAGATAGAGATGTCGACGTCCAACAACTCCCACGCAGAAATCTTGATAGTAGATGATGATGCTTTGAGCCGCAAAATCCTGGCGCAGGTACTGACGTCTGCCGGCTACAACTGCCAGGTGTGCGGGAACGGCGCCGAAGCATTGGAGATGATTCACGCCGAGCCGCCTTCGCTTCTGTTGCTCGACTTCGACATGCCAGGGGCAAATGGGGCGGAGGTGTTAAAAGAGCTTCGCTCGGATCAACACCAGGCAGTCGCACAGGTACCGGCGATTATGTTGACCGCGCACGGAAGCGAGGAAAGCGAAGTCTCTTGTTTACACGCCGGCGCAGATGATTTTGTGACAAAACCAGTCAATACCGCAGTGTTGCGTGCGAGAATCGAGACCCAGCTTCGACTCCGTTCCATGAGGCGGCAATTGGAGAGGCAAAATGACGAACTCGAACGATGGCGCCACGACCTCGAGCGCGACCTGGCGGCAGCGCGTCTGACGCAGCAATCGCTAATTCCCCAAAAGCCCCTGGTGCTGCCCGGATGGGAGGTTGCAACCTGTTATCGCCCCGTGATCCAGGTGGGCGGGGATATCTACGGCTGGCTGCGAATGAAGGATGGCCGGATATTGTTCTGGATCGCTGATGGCTCCGGTCACGGGGCCGCTGCTGCACTGCTCACAACGCTGGCAAAGCTTCTCTTTCACCATGGCAATGTGGAACACAGCTCGCCAGCCACCGTGATGGAGGCAGTCAACGACGACTTTCGCAGCATTTTTGGCGGGCGCTCTTTCATGACAGCGATGTGTGTTGCGCTCAATCACACAAACGGAAGCGCGCACGCTGTAGGAGCGGGTCATCCGCCGCTTCTCATCGTTCGCCATAACGGTGCAACCGAATCGATCGCATCGGTCGCACCTCCGTTGGGTCTCGAACGCTCCAAATTTGTAGAAACCGCGCTCGACTTCAAACCAGGAGACGCCTTCCTTCTCTATACCGACGGCTTGTTTGGCTCCTCAAAAAATAACGAGCGCCGAGTGACGCCACAGCAGTTAGAGAAGATGCTGGATCATTCCGCTCCGACTGCCGAAGTATTACTCAGGAGAGTTTTAGAGCGAGCAACGCCAAATAACGCCGAAGACTCCTTGTCCGATGATCTGACAGCTCTGGCTGTGCGCCGAATGGCCCCCTGAATAAATTTTGTCGTTTGCTTAAAATTAGTGTTGCTCTCTCGCAGGCGAAACGTTAATCAGCCTGCATGCCGAAAACCAAAAAGAAAACTTCCAAGCGCAAACCGAATCCCGCCTTCATGAGACCGGTCCAGCCTGACGATAAGCTTGCTGCCATTGTCGGGTCGCAGCCGCTACCACGCTCGGAGCTTACCAAAAAGCTCTGGAACTACATCAAGAAGCACGGTTGCCAGGATAAAAAGAAACGAACCATGATCAACGCCGACGACTCACTCCGGCCGGTATTCAATGGTAAGAGCCAGGTGAGTATGTTCGAGATGACCAAGCTCGTCTCGAAGCATCTGCGGCCGTAGATCGCAAACCCGTCGATAGCCCGGCGTTCGTTCGCCGGGCTATTTGCGGACTGAGAAAATAAGTGCCGCGCAGGCGGTGATGTACCGCTCTTGCGCTAGGTAGTATTTCCATCGAAGATGGTGACGTGAAAACCTACCGTTTTTTTCTTTTCGCCGTTGCGGCCTCCGTTCTTATCTCCGGGTCGTTCGCGAGTGCAGAATCTGGCTGGCTCACCGATTACAAGAAAGCGCAGCAAGAGGCCAAAGCGGGTAACAAATTCCTGCTGCTTGATTTTACTGGCTCAGATTGGTGCGGCTGGTGCAAAAAGTTCGACAAGGAGGTTCTGTTACAGCCGGAATTTAAGGACTTCGCGCGGGATAACCTAGTGGTCGTAGAACTCGATTTCCCACGTGGCAAACCGCAAACCCCTGAGCTGAAAAAACAAAACCGCGAACTTGCGATGCAGTACGAGATTGTAGGGTTTCCCACGATTGTTATCCTTAGCGCCGACGGACAGAAGCTTTGGCGGTACGACGGTTACTTTCCCGACGGTCCGACCGCATTCATCGCGCAACTGCAGAAATTGCGAAAAGGCTGAATCGGCCTTGACTTCTGTCGCGAATAAAATCGGCTGCGGATTTCTCGCTTTGGCGCAAAGGCAGTCGTGCCTTGCGTAACCGGCAGCCTCTGCTAGATACGCATTCACCTTCGCCAAGTTCCCAGTTATGTCTGGTTACCGTTTGCTGTTCTTTTGTTTCGCCACGTTAAGCTTTGCACTTGGGCTTGGAGCAGAACCTACGCCAGCAAAGCGAGCTGCAGCACGAGAGATTCGAGCAACGCCGGAAGAACCGAGCATTACGTTCAACTCGGTCCATGTCGA
>JAALOD010000018.1:37799-38744 GCA_013372845.1 Candidatus Udaeobacter sp. | reverse complement strand
GCCCACCTGCGTGCCAGCCAGATCAATGGCTGCAGCTTCTGCGTTGATATGGGTTCTCGGGAGCTTAAGAAGGCGGGCGAGACAGACGATCGCCTGTTTTCTGTAGCTGCCTGGCGCGAAGCGCCTTATTTTACCGAGGCCGAGCGCGCCGCGCTGGCGCTTGCCGAAGCGGTTACACGGCTTAGCGACCGGTCGGATCCAGTGCCGGAAGAGATCTGGAACGAGGCCACTTTGCACTATGACGAAAAGGCGCTCGCAGCCCTGATCCTTTGGATCGCCACGACCAACTTCTTCAACCGTGTCAACGCGACCATCAAACAAGTGGCCGGCGACAATCCATGGAAAAGTCGCTGAGGAACAAAGAACAACACAACAACTGAAACTAACATCATGAAATACGCATTACTTGTTCACCAGTCACAGGAACACTTCGACCGTCGCAATGACGCCGCTGCCGTGGCCGCCGGGAAGGCTTACGGTGAAGCCCTTCAGGCTGCAGGCATCTTTGTCGGCGGCGCCGGATTAGACTCGCCGCAGAACGCGACGACCGTTTCGGTCCGCGATGGAAAACGGCAAGTTCACGACGGTCCTTATGCCGAAACAAAAGAGTTCCTCGCCGGATTTGGCATCATCGACGTGCCGAATCTCGATGCCGCGTTGGAATGGGCTGCGCGCCATCCTGCTGCCGGATTTGCCTCAATCGAAGTGCGTCCCTTGTTGGGATCGCATTTTATGGTTGGAACTCCAAAGCTTCACAAATGAGCGAAGCAGCGACGAGCGTCGCCATTGAATCCGTTGTTCGCGATTCATATGGGCGGCTTGTCGCTTATCTCGGGGCGCGATCGGGCGACGTCGCCGGCGCGGAAGACGCGCTTGGCGACGCGTTGGTTGCGGCGTTGAAACGATGGTCAGCGGAAGGCGTTCCGGAAAAACCGGAAGCATGGC
>JAALOD010000018.1:36083-37789 GCA_013372845.1 Candidatus Udaeobacter sp. | reverse complement strand
GCGGCGTTGAAACGATGGTCAGCGGAAGGCGTTCCGGAAAAACCGGAAGCATGGCTGCTGCATGTCGCGCGCAATCGCATGATCGACGCCGCGCGTCGAAAGGAAGTGCGGCAGAAATCAGAAACGTTTCTCCAGCAAATCGCAGAGGAAGCGCAGGCCGTCGCGAAAGCGCACGAATATTTTCCCGACGAACGATTGAAACTTCTTTTCGTTTGCGCGCATCCAGCGATCGATTCAGCCGCCCGCACTCCGCTGATGTTACAAGCTGTTCTTGGCATTGACGCCGCGCGCATTGCCTCAGCTTTCCTGGTCTCTCCTGCAGCAATGAGTCAGCGCCTCGTTCGGGCGAAAAATAAAATCCGTGACGCTGGAATTCCTTTTCGCGTGCCCGAACCGCCGGAGTGGGAAGAACGGGTTTCCTTTGTTCTCGACGCCATTTATGCCGCCTACACGACTGGCTGGGAAAGTTTGATGGAAACGGCTTCGACGCATCACGCGCTCGCGGCAGAGGCCGTCACGTTGGGGCGAATGTTGACGCACTTGATGCCGCGGGAGCCGGAAGCTCTCGGTTTGCTTGCACTCATATTGCACTGTGAAGCGCGACGCGAAGCACGTTACACAAACGATCGTAAGTTTGTGCCGCTGGATCAGCAGGACACGGCTCTTTGGTCGCAATCGATGATTGAGGAAGCCGAGAAACATCTGCGGTCGGCTGCTGCATTCAAGCGCATGGGGCGCTATCAATTGGAAGCTGCGATTCAGTCTGTCCACGCCAGTCGAGCAAAAACTGGACGCATCGATTGGAAGGAAATCGCTTTGCTCTACGAGGGTCTGGTGCGAATTGCGCCTGGCATCGGTTCGCTCGTTGGTCGAGCCGTTGCGATTGCGCAAGCAGGCGAGCCGGCTGCCGGATTCGCCGCGCTTGAACAGATTCCATCGGATCGGACCGCGAATTATCAGCCATATTGGGCTGCACGCGGACATCTGCTCCGCTTGCTGAATCGGAAGGATGAAGCTCGAGAAGCGTTCGGTCGCGCCGCGAGCCTGACAGATGATCCCGCGTTACGCGAATACCTTTTTCAACGTTCAGCTGAGGATACGAACAGCATCGCCTGAATATCTGATGTGATGTTCTCTACGTGCCGCATTTCTTGCTGGTCACGGTGGGGAGAAATCTTGACCAAGTGCGGCTAACAGCCTTTGACTAGCGTTGCCTTGTAAGAACCGAGAGCAATGCGAAACAAGAAAACAAAGGGAGATCTCAGTGTCCAGGCAATTGCAGGGACGCATGTCGTGCTTCTCGGGATGGATTTGTCCGAGCAAGATTGCCCGGGCCTGCTTGGATTTGCCTTGCGACGAGAAGATCATACCGAGGGAGAGAAATATTGGCTGTCCGGATATAAGACTTTCAAAAGCGTAGAGCCATTTCCACCTCCAGGGATCCTCTACTCAACGCGACAACATCCTATTCAAGGCTTCACGTGGTCGGATTTTTCCGCGAAACCGGAGCACGATTACACCTATGAAGTATTTGCACTGAGAGGCACGCCTGCGACTCCGCAACAAGCCGAAAAAGTAGCCGTGAAGATTCGCACTGAGAGCGAGCACGGCAGGACCCACCATGTGCATTTTAACCGCGGAGCCGCAGCATCGCAGGAATACACGCGGTTATTCGGCGACAAGCGGCCCGACGAAGTAGGGCCGGC
>JAALOD010000018.1:32428-35749 GCA_013372845.1 Candidatus Udaeobacter sp. | reverse complement strand
TCGACCAATTTCAGTGTCGGAGGAATTTATGGGCACAGCAACGTTGTGCACATTTGTGAGAGGGATGATGTCGCGGCGAAATATTTATGGCTGTGGAATGAACTGAAGAAGAACACGCCGAAATCTGCGGATGTGGGCGTGCTAGCCGGTAAGACGCCGCTTCCAGACGATCCGCTCGCAAAACAAATAACTCCTATTTTTAGTCCGCGCGATTCTATGCAGGCATTGGACTGGTATGCGGAGCGGGCCAAAGGCGCGACTGACGCATTGTTTATGACGTTTGCCTTCGGCATGAACCAGCGTTTCCAGGATGCGTACCGAACTGGAACCGCCAAACTGCGTTACGCGTTGATGGAAGCGATGAGCGGACCGACCAGGACGAAAGAGCAGCGCCTCGCCAACGAAGCCGCAATCATCAAGCTAAGGAAAATGAAAGCGAACAAGTTCGCGATTGGATCGCGCTTGGGTAAAGGCGCGTTCAACCACTGGCTCGTCGAGCAGCTCTCAGGATTAAACGTTCATGTGCGCTATCTGCATACCAAATACATGCTGGTCGATCCTTTGGGCGCTAACCCGCTGGTGGTTTCCGGTTCTGCAAACTTTAGTGAAGCCTCCACTACAAATAATGACGAGAACATGCTGATCATCCGAGGTAACCCGCGGGTCGCCGATATTTATCTTGGGGAGTTCATGCGCCTCTATCGCCACTTCGCTTTTCGCGACTGGCTTACGCAACACCCGGAAGCCGACGAAGTACAAGTCGGACATCTCGATGAGAGCGACCAATGGTGGAAGCGTTACTTTGGCGACAGCTTCGAATCCCGGCAACGCAGCTACTTTGCCAGCTAGCGTCGCACAAATGGAGGGGCAAGCTCCGCGAGCCTCTGCATGCATGCGGCTATCGCAGGAACGCTTGGTATGGCGTCGCTGAGCTCCGCCCTCCATTGGTTGATTCCTCCGCTAGCCAGCCGACGGCAAGTACACGGCATAGCCACGTGGCGGCGCCCAGAGATCGACCCAGCCTGACTCGTTAGTCCATTTTTCCTCCGGAATGCCTGCGTCATCGTGACCGCGCCACGCCGCGGGAGCGAGCCGCACGTTGTTCCACCGTGTTTGAACCCACGTGCCGTTCCAGCTAGCGCGGTTGTTTAACACAAAGATCAGTCCGCTTTGATCGCCGGCGCCCACGCGTTGCATGATATAGAGGTCGTCGTTCACGAAAAGCAGCTGAGCCGCCCCGCCTGCATTTTGATCGTGAATCTTGATGAGTGCGTTGATACCGCTTTGATTATCGGGCTGGGCGAGATTCCAGTTGAAATAATCCTGCCAGAAGACGCAGGGATAACCTTCGTGCGTAAGGATGAAAGCGTAAGCGAGCAGCTTGTCATTAATGATGGGACTGTCACGCACCACATCGTGGTTCTCGACGAAAGTGACGGCCTGTACGGGGCGATCCCACGCTAACACTCCGCGTTCTGCGAGATTGAGGAGGCTGAATCCGTAGCTGTCGCACAAGTCACGCAAACGCCAGCGTAGTGGGAAATCAAACGCACCGACCGGATTGTCCGACCACGCATTTGCTTCATCGAGCCAGTCATCGATCGTGCGTTCGCTGTCCCAGCATTCACCGACGGCGTACGGTTTGAAGCTGGTGCCTCCGCGCAGGGCTCGCAGTTCCTGAATCGAGCGAACCATCCAGCCGCCGTAACCCTTGACCATGTCGTAGCGGAATCCATCGAATCCAACTTCTTCCAACAGCCAGCGAGCATAGTTGATGAGCTCGGTGTAAACCAAAGGCGTCCGATGACAAAGGTCCGGCATATCGCCGAAAGTCGCGCCGTCCCAGGTCTCGTACTGACTGGGGTGAAAACATTTCCAGTCGCGGGGAAATTTGCCGCTGCGCGGCGTGAACTTCGTCCAGCGCGACTGGCCGTCGATCGGATTCAGTTCCTGCGTATCGCCGCCGCTGTTATGATTAAAGACCAGGTCGGCATAAACTTGTAACCCTACCGCGTGAGCAGACTGGATAAGATCGAGCAACTCAGCCTTGGAGCCGAACCACGTGGGCACGCCGCCCTTCTGATCGAATTCACCCAGGTCGTAATAGTCATAGGGATCGTACCCCATCGATTTCCATTCGGCGGCTTTATTTGCGGGCGGAAGCCACAACGCTGTGAAGCCGGCCTCTGCGATGGCAGGCAGTTTTGATTTGATAAACGTCCACCACCCGTGTTCGCGGTTCTCCGCTTTGGGACAATCCCAATAGAACGCTTGCAACATGACACCCATAATTATGGCTCTTTCGATGTGTGACGCATCGCCACGCTACGCCGAATCATGAGCAGCAACCGAATGGCCTTGCAACATCGAAAGCGGCAAGAACGCGCCTTTTAACAGTCGTGTCACACTGAAGTCACGCAATTTTTACACATTCTCAACCGGTTCGACACAATTGCCCTGTAGGTGTTGCAACGTGCGGCGACTTCCGCCGTATTCAAAACCTAAAACAAACCAATACAACGCAAATCAAATCATGAAACTAACTGTTAAGAATCCATTGCGGGCCAAGTCCTGTTCATTCGTAGCCATCATTATGGCGCTCGTCACCATGGCTGCCTCAAAGGCTGCCGCGGACAACCATGTGAGGGTTTTCAACGAAAAGGTAAGCGGCGTCCCCGCAGCCAATCCTGTGGCGATCTCTCCCAATGTCTTGTCCCCGGAGTTTACAGTGGGGCTGGTCGCCCAGGGCCTCGATCTGCTCGAGAATCCATCGGGCTTAATAACGCGATTCGGGAACCTCAGCGATGGCCGTCGCACCGAGCCGGACGAAAACACTTATCTCATTCTTGATCATAATCCGGGTGGCCCCACGCCTGACTACGATTATGGCCGGCATTTCCTTTTCCAGGGAGGTGAAATGCCTAACGGAAATACTAATCTCGCTCACGTCACGCGCATCAATCTTGATGTGGCGGATCCCGATCATCGCATCACGCTTCTGACGCCAGTCGATGATACTGGTTTGACTGGATTCAACAGTATCGATGGTTCAACATGGAATCCGTTTAGTCGCACTCTGCTCTTCACACAGGAAGACGGTGTCATCGGCGGTGTCATCGAGATGGGCTCCGATTTTGATCCGAACACCGGAGCGGGTGCCGGTTTACGCACGCTTTATGGCAGCCTCGGGCGCGGCGGTTACGAAGGCATCCATCCTGACGACCGGGGCAACATCATGGTCATTGAAGATGTCGGTGGCACCACGGTTTTAAATCGTGGGAGGAATCCAAACTCGTTCGTTTACCGGTTTGTTCCTATATC
>JAALOD010000018.1:0-31571 GCA_013372845.1 Candidatus Udaeobacter sp. | reverse complement strand
CGTCTGGGGCGCTTTTTTTGCGAAAGTCCGGGCTTCTAGCGTAAACTCTAATTGCGCTGCGACTTTCCGTACCGCGAACTTTGGTCGAGTCTTGGCGTGCTTCGCCTGATTTGTGAGCCGGAAGTCGCAAAGCACGATGGTTCACCGATTGCCCTTACCTAAGAAACTACGATGAAAGCGATAGAAGGTTACTTTTTGATTACGCCGGACGATCTCCACTGGCGTCCATCCAATCTGATGAAAATCCCGAACGCGGATTATCTTGAACGCACCGGGAGCGAGAATCTTGGCGCGCGGCTCTGGCGTTTGCCGCCGAAAAGCGCCAACACGCTTCACAAACATATTCGCGCGGAGGAATTTTATTTTGTTCTGGAAGGAGTGGGGCGAATCCGCGTCGGAGGCGAGACGTTGACCGTGCCGAAGTACGGCGGGGTGCTCGTTGGCCCAGACCAGTTGCGTCAGGTGTTCAACGACACAGACTCCGAGGTGCTCTGGCTCATCGTGGGCGCACCGGAAGAAACTGAGTTTCTGCCGGGCGCACAGACCAAAGCTGATATGTCACTCATTTATCCGGTCGACCCGAAACAGTTGCCCGAAGAATTGGCTGGCGTTGAGTGGCCGCCGGAGAGTTGACCTAAAGCAGCGTCCCAGGCCTCAATGTTTTGTGACGAGCTGCGAATTCGCAGTCGTGATCGGCTCGTAAAATCGTAGCGCTTCGATGTCGCTGCCAAGCTCGCGCAGTGGGTAAAGACCTTTTACCGAGCCGCCGCCGGGATCTTGCACCAGATAGTCGAATCCGTCCTTACCGGCGAGGACGACAAAATGCGTGATCCCGTTTGGCAGTCGGACTCGCACGATGACGGGATTTCCGCGGGAAAGATTCGAATCGATCAGCTGGTACGACGCCAGGTCTTCGTACACGTGTCGCACACGATCAGGTGCGAACCAGGCAGCGCGGTCCCAATAAAGCCAGCCTTGCTCGGTGTATCCGCCAACGTTTGTTAGAAACCAGTTTAACTGCTGCGGATCGACGTCGATGCCATAAAATTTGAACACCATAGCCGCGGCTGCGACCGCGCAGCCTTCGCCGCCGAGCGTGCCGTTGGCTTCGATTCCGCCCAGCGGGTCATCGCTCCATTTCTCATCTGCCTGACGGAACGACGGCACCGCAAGTTCGACACGATGGAAAAAATAATGTCCGCCCCACGGCGACAGTTGTCGTTTCCAGGTCCAATTGATGTGCACCGCGAGTGTGGCGACGAGGACAACAGCAACGAGACTGACGAAAAACCAGGCGCGTTTCAAAGCGCCAAACTATAGCCGCGGCTGCCTGCTCGCGAAAGTCCGTCAATCGGACGGACTCGTCCCGCGGTACGGCGGGCGAGCCTTCGGAGGATATGGATCATTCAGCGTCCGGGGTGGGGAGGTTGAACACATCAGTGAATTGAGACTGGCGTTCCAAATTTGACTCGCTCGGCCAAACGAACCACGTCCCAGTTGGCCAGCCGGATGCAGCCGTGGCTTGCGGAATGCCCTATGGAATCCGGAGCAGCTGTGCCGTGCATGCCGATTCCCTTTTTGTTGAGCGCAATCCAGAGAACGCCCACCGGGCTTCGAGGACCGGGCGGCAACATATAAAAATGGCCGCTCCGTTGTCCATGCTTTAGCATTTTCTCGTCGTAACGGAACCTGGGCCATTTGGAAATTCCCTTTACTTTCCAATCTCCAATGGGCGAAGCAGTCTGCGCAGATCCTATGCTAACCGGGTAAGCTGCGATTAATCGGTCGCTCTCGAAGACCCCAAGCATATTCGTTTTCGTGTCAATCTTCACAGATGACGTTGAAGGCGATGATGTCGATGTGGCCGTTGGACTCTGCGAAGATGACTGCTGTTCCGCCGGCGTCTTGTCAGGTTCGTCTGGAAGTTCGTTAGCGGCTGGCGCGTTAATCTCGCTACCCGGCTTGATTTCTTTGACCGTTTCCAGTTCGAATGGTTCCACATTCGGAACGCGCAACTGGTCGCCTGGCTTGATCGACTTGGTTTTGCCCGGATTGAGCTGCTCCAGGAAATGAACGTCGCAGTGAAATTTTTCCGCGATTGCATCGGTCGGATTGCGATACAAAAGCGCTTTCAACTTCGCCTGTTCTTTTGCAGAGCCCGGCAATTTTCCTACATTCTGCAGATCCGCTTGGGTCACGGAGTAACTGATGAAGACCGGTTCAACGCTGGCAAGATCGAGACCGCTGGTATCTGGCGCAATATTGCCTTTCGCATCGCGTGGGGGCGTTGGTGGCTCTTCGCCGCGAGATTGCCGATAGAGGGCGAGGGCTTTCCAGGTGAATTCATTATAACGCCCGTCAATTTTGCCCGGAGTAAAGTTTGATCGGTCGAGAAAAATCTGCAGGCGCGCGGCTGCTTCTGTCTGAGCGGAAGATTGCTGTTCTTTGTGAGCAGCTTTTTTCGTCGAATGTTTTCTGGCTTCAATTTGCGGAGGCAGACTCGCAAACAAGAGTCCCACAGCGAAAAAACCGACCCAGCGATAACCGCTCACGAAAACCGTTCGGGGGCGCCAATAGTTCCGGCTGTATGCGTTAAACTGCGCGGTTTACCGCGAAACTTGAGAGTTCATGGTTGAGAGAAGACTGCCTCCGCGCATAGTCTCTCCGCGATGCATAAACGTGCACAAAGCGAACTTCGCCTCGCCAAGCGCATGGCGCGTCTCGGTACTGAGACGGCCTTCGAAGTACTGGTGAAGGCGCGAGCGCTGGAGGCAAAGGGGCGCGACATCATCCATCTCGAGATTGGGGAACCCGATTTCGATACGCCTGCCAACATCATCGACGCGGCATGCGACGCCCTGCACAAGAGCTTCACTCATTACGGCCCTTCTGCTGGTTTGCCTCAGCTGCGCGAGGTCATCGCGCAGCATGTGAGCGAGGCGCGCCGGGTCAACGTTACACCGGAAGAAGTGGTGATTGTCCCCGGCGGCAAGCCGATCATCTTTTTCAGCATCCTTGCCCTCGTTGAAGAAGGGGATGAGGTCATCTATCCGAATCCGGGATTTCCCATCTACGAATCAATGATCAACTACGTCGGCGCGAAAGCCGTGCCGATCCGATTGCGCGAGGACCTGGATTTTCGCCTCGATGTCGATGAGCTGGCAGGACTGATCAACGACCGAACAAAATTGATCATTTTGAATTCACCGCAGAATCCCACCGGCGGTATGCTGGAAAAGAAAGACATCGACGGCATCGCGCGCGCCATCGGCGATCGCAACATCATGGTGTTGAGCGACGAGATTTATAGCCGGCTCATCTTCGAAGGCGAACATCACTCCATCATGTCGATCGACGGCATGAAAGAGCGCACCATTTTGCTCGATGGTTTCTCCAAGACCTACGCCATGACGGGTTGGCGAATGGGTTACGGCGTGATGCGCGCCGATCTCGCGTCACACATTGCGCGTCTGATGACGAACTCCAACTCGTGCACGGCGAGCTTCACTCAAGTCGCCGGCATCGAGGCGCTGCGGGGGAACCAGGAATCCGTTGACACGATGCGCGCCGAGTTCAAGAAACGGCGGGACGTGATGGTCGCCGGCCTTAACAAAATCAAAGGTTTCTCCTGCCGCTCGCCTCACGGTGCGTTCTACGTTTTCCCCAACATCACTAACACGGGGTGGCCATCGAAGAAACTGGCCGATGCATTGCTCGACGACGCCGGCGTCGCCGCGCTATCTGGCACCGCCTTCGGCAATTTCGGTGAAGGCTACTTGCGTTTCAGTGTTGCCAACTCGATCGAGAACATCGAGAAGGCGCTCGATCGCGTCGCCGCGTGGGCGAAAAAGAATCTGTAGTGGATTCATAGGGTCCGCTGTGACCAACGAGTCTCCCGAATCGAAAGCACCTCCCGTCGGACGTGCGTTGCGTGGCCTTTTTGGCATTTTGCTGATGGCATATGTAACGCCGGTTTACTTCCGAATCCCCCTGCGAACTTCGCTGAGCGTCGTGCTGCTTATCATTGGATTGATCGGTATCTACAGTCTGATTCATGTTTTCATATCGCGTCGAATCATCGGCTTTGGCCCGCGCCTTGGAGCTTTCATGGCGGTGGGATTGCTCGTCGTGTTGTGCGTTCTCAGTTGGCCCGCCGTAGCGATTCTCGGCCGCGGTGAAGGTGCGCTGGCAGTGGTGACTTTCCTCGGTATGTCGTTGTTGATCGCGGCCTGGCAAGCCGCTCCTGGTTGCGAACTGATGGCAATTCCTGATCTCCTCTTTGGCAGGAACGCCGAAATGCCGTGTTTGATTTTTTCTCCTTTGGACTGGCTTGAACGAAAATTGCGGCGCAAGTGATTTCCAAAACCCGGGAGCTGCGCTAGTTGTTGCTTCCATTCTTCAACTATGAGCGACAAGAAACGAATTTTTGCTACATCGCGTATTGGCGAGCCTGCCGAGAACCGTCTTCGCGAGCAGGGTTACGATCTTGAAGTTTTCCAAGGCCCGGAGGCGCCGCCGAAAGAATTAATCATCGAGAAAGTGAAAAGCGGCATCGACGGCTTGATCACCACGCTACGCGATCCGATCGATGCCGAGGTGTTTGAAGCGGGGAAGGGGACACTCAAGGTCGTTGCGCAGATTGCTGTTGGGTTCGACAACATTAACCGCGCCGACGCCAACAAATACAAAATCCCGTTCACGAACACCGCCGACGTGCTCACGGAAGCGACAGCTGAGTTTGCCTTTTTCATGATGGGCATGCTCGCTCGCAAGATGTGGCAGAGCGAACGGCTGGTTCGCGAACAAAAATGGCCGTCATGGCATCCGTTTCTGCCGTTTCTTGGCGACGAAGTCACCGGCAAAACCATTGCCGTCATCGGCACCGGGCGCATCGGCCTGGCGATGATCAAGAAATGCTCCGGCTTCGACATGAACATCCTTTGCTACGACCCGGCGTATCATAACGACAAGTACATCGCCGCCATCCAAGAGTTGATGGATCTGCGCCACGCGCGCGGAATTCAGAAGGAGAAGACGTGGATCAAATACGTCGAGTTCGAAGAGGCATTGCGTGACGCTGATTACGTGACCATTCACGTGCCGCTGTTGCGTGAGGGCGAAACCGACAGACCGACTTATCACCTGATCAACGAGAAGACCCTGAAACTGATGAAACCAACCGCCTACCTCGTGAATAGCTCGCGTGGCCCCGTCGTCGACGAGAACGCCCTCGCGAAAGCGTTGAAAGAAAATGTCATCGCCGGCGCCGCGCTCGACGTTTTCGAGAAGGAACCGTTGCCGCCGGATTCGCCGCTGCTCGATCCCGACATCGCCAATCGCTGCCGCGTATTCCATCATTTCGCCAGCGGCGCGCAGATCACGCGGCTTTCAGTCGATCCTGAAAAAGGCATGGCGGGCCGCACCGTGCAGGGACTGATTGACGTGCTGGAAGGCAATTACGGCGGCGACCCGGCCAAAATGCCATACGTCGTGAACAAAGAAGCGTTTGCCAAGTAGACGGAAACGTTCAACGCGAAAGGTCCAAGATTTAATGACCGCCTGTAAGCCAAAATTTTCGCAGCTGATTGTCCATTTCTGCGCCAGCCTTCTCATCTTTTTCGCGTCGGGTCAGGCACGCGCCGCTGATGATCCACAGGTCGCGGCACGAGCGAGCCTGGAGCGAATTCAGTCGCTGCGAAAGCAACGACCTGATGACGGGTTGCTAGTCTTTTATGAAGCGATCACTCGCATCGCACTCGGTGAACGTGATGCTGGGTTCACATTGTTGCGGACTTTGAAGAGCCGCAAACTCGGCCTCATCCCCGTGCACGATTTTGGCTTTGAATCGGTTTGGGGTGACCCGGAGTTTCAGAAGCTTCGCAAGGAACTCGCCGATGATGAACCGCGAACACCGGATGCACCGGTGGCGTTTCGTCTGACCAGGCCGAAGCTGATTCCGGAAGGCATTACATACGACGCAAAAGGCGATCGTTTTTTTATCGGCAGCGTCGCGCAAAAGAAAATTGTCGTGACGGATCGAAAAGGTGATGCGCGCGATTTCTCCAAGGTGGAGGACAAGCTCGATTGTGTACTCGGGATCATTGTCGATCCTGCGCGAGAGCAGTTGTACGCGGTTAGCACCAATGGGTTTCTAGATGAAGCGAAGACGCAGCGGCGGAATGCAGTCGTTCGTTACGATTTGAAGACTGGCCGCCTCGCAGACCGATTCGACGCGCCCGAGGCGATGCAATTCAACGATATCGCAATCGCACCGAACGGAACAATCTATGCCACGGATTCTATGAGCAGCACCCTGTTTCGCAAAAAACCGGATGAGAAAACGCTCACGCCGTTCGGAAGCAAAGGCGCGGTCCCTGAGGCCAATGGCATCGCGCTTGGTGTGGACGGAAGTCTTTACGTCGCGATCTCAACCGGGATTGCAAAGATCGACACTTCAACCGGAGCGCCAACACGACTGCCGCAGCCCGACACAGTTGTGACCGGCGGCTGCGACGGGCTCTATTGGCACGAAGGCGATTTGATCGGGATCCAAAACGTCACGAATCCCGGCCGTGTCGTTCGGATCGAACTCGCCGATAAAGGCACGCATGTTGGAAGGCTGATTGTGTTGCAGTCGCATCATCATCCCGATTTTGCCGAGCCGACCACTGGCACGATCGCGCACGGCGCGCTACACCTGATCGCGAACTCCTATGTCGGCCACTTTCAACCGGACGGCAGGATCAAGAATGAGGATCAGCTCAAAGGCACCGTAATTGTCGGAGTTCCGCTCACGCAATGAGGTTATGCTGATTTGCCGGCGAAAGAAATGATATGCCTATGCTCCATAGAGCGACGCCGGAGCGGCTAAGCGCGTTCTCGGACGGCGTGTTCGCCGTCCTAATCACTGTGCTGGTTTTGGAACTGCGACCCCCGGAGCTTCCTACTTTCAAAGCGCTTTTGTTGCTCTGGCCCACGTGGCTAAGCTACGCAGTCAGCTATCTGTTCATCGCCATTGTTTGGACCAATCACCATCATCTGATGCGCTATGCCACGGAGGCGACCCCTCGGCTTTTGTGGTTCAATTTCGCGCATCTGTTTTCCGTGTCGCTGCTTCCGCTCTCTACCGCTTGGATGGCCGTGAGCAAATTGGCGCCGCAACCGGTTGCGTTTTATGCAGCGGTCTTCTTCCTCGTGAACGCAACTTACATTTGCCTCACTTGGGAGCTCATTCACCGAAGCCCGGGTATCGAGGTTCCATCGACGGTGCGCCGGATCATGCACTTCCGATCGGTCACGACTTTATGCCTTTTCGGGGTGGCTGCGTTGGTGGCGCTGAAATATCCGCTGGCTGGACTCGGAATTTGTATCTGTTGCCTCATCCTTTATCTCAGGCCCGATCCGCGGGGAGTGCGGATGCGGAGATCTCCGCGATAAACGCGGAGACTGCGAGATTGGAAAAAGCTTGGACAGCATCTAATACGATCAGGCGGCGAAACATATGAAATACTCAATTACTATTCTGTTCGTTGCGATTTGTAGCTTTGCACACGCTCAAACAACGGTTCTGACGACTGATCCCAGTTTGCCAATTCCGAAATTAAGCTTCGACGAGAAGGGCGACTTAAAGATTACAGCGTCGGCGACATCGTCTCCGAGCGACTTCGACTTTTTGGTCGGCAAATGGAAAATGCATAATCGCCGGCTCAACAAGAGGCTCGAAAACTGCAAGGATTGGACCGAATTCGATTCGTTCGATGAGAATTGGAAAATTCTCCGTGGCACTGCTGATACGGATATTTATTCCACCACTGAAATGCCCGGGCAGGAGGGCAAACGTTTCGAAGGCCTCACGCTACGGCTCTTTAATCCCAAGACCAGGTTGTGGAGCTTGTACTGGGTTGCCAGCAACTCAGGTGTCATGGACCCGCCTGTGGTAGGCTCATTCGAAAACAATGTCGGCCATTTCTTTTGCAAGGATACGTTCAAGGGAAAACCTATTATCATGATGTTTCGCTGGGATGCTCGACACAAGGATCGCCCGGTGTGGAGCCAGGCGTTTTCTTCCGACAACGGCAAAACCTGGGAATGGAATTGGTATAACGTTTCGGAGCGAATCCCCTGGTGATTTCTGTTGGTTGGCTTCGCGGTTCCGATTCAAGACGACGAAGCTAACCTGAGTTGGACACCGGCGACGGCCATGCCGCCTTCGCCGACTGCTGCGGCGCAACGTTTCACCGACCCCGAACGCACGTCGCCCGCGGCAAAAATTCCCGGCAAACTTGTCTCGAGCGGGCCGGGTTGATGTTTGCTCGACTGCCAGGCCGGCGCCCCGGCCACGCTCGTCCCGGTTTTGATGAATCCTTTGTCGTCGCGCTCGATTTCCGGCGGCAACCATTCCGTGCATGGGCGTGCGCCGATCATGGAAAACACAGCCGGCGTTCGAACCTGCCGGCGCTCGCCGTTCTGAGTATTTTCCAGCTCGATTTCTTCGAGCTTTTTCCCGCCAAACATTTTGCGGATCTCTGTGTGATAAACAATCTCAATGTTGTTACGGGCTTGCACGCGACGCGAAAGGTAGTCCGACATTTTCCGGTCAATGTTGTTCCCCCTAACGACAAGGAGTAATTTGGTTGCGCCCTCGGAAAGAAACATCGCCGCCTGGCCTGCAGAGTTGCCGCTGCCAACCACAACAACTGTTTCGTTGCGACACAGCTGTCCTTCCATCGCCGTGGCGGCGTAGTAAACGCCCATGTTCTCAAATTGTTCACGTCCTTCGGCTTCGATGCGCCGATATTCCGCTCCGGTCGCAATGAGGACAGTTTTTGCTCGAAGGAGGGTGGAGCAACTCTCAGTCTCGAGGCATGCACGGTACTCGCCATCGGCCTCATATCGAAGTGAAAGAGCCTCCGCCGGCGTGGAAAACTTCGCGCCAAATCGGTAGGCCTGGAGTTGAGCGCGCCACGTTAAATAGCCGCCGCTAATGCCAGTCGGGAATCCAAAAAAGTTTTCGATTAACGAGGAGGAACCAGCCTGTCCGCCGGGAGCATAACTTTCCAAAACAACCGTGTTCAATCCTTCGGATCCGGCATATACCGCCGCGGCCAATCCGGCGGGCCCAGCGCCGACGATGGTTAGGTCTGACAGAATCTCACTTTCATTTCCCGTAGCGAGTGGTCGAAGCAAACCGGCTTCCTGTGCGACTTCGCGCAAGGAAGGCTGACGCAGCCGACGGCCAGCCGGGGTGATTAAAACAGGCAAATCCCGTGTTGTTAGGTGGAAGCGTTTGCTCAGCGCCTGTCCCTGTTCGCTTTCAAATTCGACCAACCGATGAGGAATGCGGTTCTTCTCCAGGAAATCATCTAACTTATGTCCAACGCGCTCGTCGCGCTGTGCCAAAACACGCATCCCAGCGAATTCGCGGTCTCGGCGGATCCGTCGGCGCCGCATGATCAGTGCATCGACGATCGTCTTGCTGACATCGGGAATCTCGGCGAGCGCTCGGCGCATTTCCACCGCGGGGATATAAAGTATCTCGGCATCTGATGTTGTTACCCTTGCCGACGCTAGGGCCGACGTGCCCTGCAGCATCGCCACGTCGCCAATGAAATCGCGGTCGTGCGCCGTGGCGAGAATCTGTTCGGTATCGTCGCGTTGCTCGAAAGCTTCGATTTCTCCGCGCAAAAGAATGGTCAATCCGAGATCGCGCTGTCCAGCCTTATAAACCAGATCACCGCGCTTCACGAGGCGCCGTTCGCCCAATGGCTCAAGCAAGGAGAGCTGGTGATCGTTCAGTTTCGGAAAGGCGACACCTTCCGTATCGCGATAAAACTGTTCGTCCTGTTGCTCGTCAGTCATTGCACACAGTTTACGCGGGGTGCCGGACAAGCAAACCGGAACAACACGCTCAATCGAGGGATTCGTGCCTCTCCCCTATGGTTGAAAAAACGGCTGTGTCAGCCGCAATTCGAGAGCAGATTCCCCCGCAACGGGGTGGTTTCAGGAGCCGGACCGAAAAAAATTAAAATTTTTTGAAATGTCCGCCCAAAAAATCTTTAGAAAAGGAGAACCCAATCGAGTCAACCAACCGAAACCCACATGAACCTCCTCGTAGAAGATCCCCTTAGTAAGACCGGTTTCAGCGGTCCGCTTATTCTGTTTCCGAACTCTCCGGAGGTCGAAAACAGGGCAGATCAGCCCACGTCGCGGCTAACGCGCGACCAGGTGGACGCATCTTTAAGTGCGAAATCTGATAACGCTCACAGCGGACATTTCTCTGTTCTTCCGCCCGAATCGCCAACGACGGCGCCGGAAAAAGACCTGGCTCTGGGCGTGCTGAAACAGGCCGCCCGCGATTTGCGCCGGTTTCATTCGGCGACCAAGGGTGTCAAACAGGAACTCTATCTCGATGCCTATAGTTGGGTCACCGCAAACGATTTTTTGTGGCCGTACTCATTCGTGAATGTTTGTAAATTGCTGAACGTCTGCCCGGAAGTTGTTCGCATTGAAATCTTCGCGGATGCGTCGTTGAGCTGGCTCAATTACTGGACAAAACGGGCCGGCAACGTTTCCCGGAGAATGCGAGCCTCTTTCGCCCGCGCCTTCGCAGGCCGTAACCACCCGGAAGGCACCGAGGTCAAACCAGTTGGTTTCATGCATTTGAACGAATATGAAAAAACAGTGCATCCGATTTGTTGAATGGCTGCGCGACACGTGGCGGTCGCTTGGCAGAACCGGCGGCCGCAATCACGATCCGTTGCTCGTAAATAGCATGGCTTCGTTTAATTTCGATGGCGGTTGGAGGGAACTCCTTCTCAAGACCTCTCCAAAACATATGCCCGCAGAATCAACCATCGCTCTCATCGACGAGCCGTTCGGCGTATGAAATTATCCATCGAAGCAAAAGTGGCAGCGGCTATAGCAATAGCCTTTGCAGCCTTGAGCATAGGCGCCATCGCTCAAGAGCAGAGTGAACATGGAACCGCCGGGCTGAACCAGACGAGTCTGGAAGGTTCCGAGATTTCCTTGTCCGTCCAGAACGCAAGCAGCGGGAAGCAACTTCTCGCCCAATACTGATCGACTGTAGCGGCAGGCGTGTCGCCTGCATTTTACCGAGGCGTAGCTGCCCCGATTCCCAGCGCAGCCGACACGGCTGCCACGATAGCCCCACCGGCGTCAGTTCTCTCGCGATTTTTCTCGCAAAATCAGATTTAATCAGCGAGCCTGCGTAAACGAAAGCAATCCCGGGAACGCTGCAGGAGGGCGGTGCTTCGTTTCAAACGACGCATTGGACGGTCGTTTTGCGCGCGCGGGAAACCGAGTCAGATGAATCCGCTCACCAGGCGCTGTCCGGATTTTGTGAGGCGTACTGGCCACCGCTCTACAGTTTTCTTCGCCATCGCGGTTTTTCGTCCGCTGATGCACAGGATCTGGTCCAGGGTTTTTTCGCTCAGCTGCTCGAGCAAAACGCGTTGACCCGCGCGGACCAGCAAAAGGGCCGGCTTCGCACGTTCCTGTTGGGCTCTCTGCAGAATTTCTTGTTCAATGAATATGATCGCGCCCGGGCGCTCAAGCGAGGTGGCGGCCGTCAGATTGTTTCCATCGAGGAACACCTGCCGGAGGCCGAGGCGGCGATGTTGGCGACGGCGCATCTTAGTGACGCTGGTTGCTACGATCTTGTCTGGGCGTCGACTATCGTTTCGCGGGCCTGGCAGAGTTTGCAAAACGCATTTGTGGCAGAAGGCAAGGCTGAGTGGCTTGAAGAGCTAAGACCGTTCGTCGCGGGTGGAAGCGTCAGGCCGCTAAATCAGGAAGAGGCCGCAGGTCGACTCGGAGTGCCGATCGCCACCCTGCGCACGTGGCTTTCGCGTCTCCGTCAGCGTTACCGAGAATCGTTGAGAACGGAAGTGGCCAGTACCGTTTCTGATCCCGCAGATGTCGATCAGGAGCTACGCCATCTCTATCAAATATTGATGGCGTGAGCTGACTTTGCGCATGGACGACAAGGGCATTGGTCTCGGAGCTGATCGGCTTCAAGCGGCGGAAACATGCGCGACATGTGGACGACCGCTGACTCAAATCGGGCCAAACGGTGAATGCCTGCGTTGTCTCGTCGGCCTTGGCTTTCTCGCCGACGGCGAAGAACCGGAAAGACCAGCGGCGCGCAGTCGACTAACACCCGGACCATTGAAATATGCCCACTTCGAGGTGGAAGTGGGTGCGGACGGTTTTCCGGTCGAGCTCGGTGCAGGAGCGATGGCCATAACATATCGCGCTCGCGACACCGTGTTGAATTCGGAAGTGGCCCTTAAGGTTATCGACCGGAGCGTGGCGCAGAATCCCGGCGCGCGGTCGCGTTTTCTGCGTGAAGCGCGCGCGGCTGCGAACATTCATCATCCAAACGTTGCCCGGGTGACTTTCTACGGAGAACAAGACGGCGAGTGTTTCTACGCCATGGAACTGGTTAAGGGCGAAACACTCGAAGCCCGTGTGCGCCGTGATGGTCCAATGCCCTTGGCAATCGCGCTGGAAGTAATTGAGCAGGCCGCGCGCGCGTTGGCTGCGGCGGAAGCGTGCGGCGTGGTGCATCGCGATATCAAGCCGTCGAACATCATGCTCGAATCCGACGCCAGCGGGGCGCTCAGGGTCAAGCTGATTGATTATGGAGTGGCCAAAGTCATGGGGCCTCAGGCAGAGCCTGGCATCGAGCAAACCCAGGCGGGTTTCATCGGCACGCCGGCGTTTGCCAGTCCAGAGCAGTTCGCCGGCACCGGGCAAATGCCGATTGATACACGTTCCGACGTCTACTCACTGGGAGTTACTCTTTGGTATCTGCTTACCGGTCGGACGCCTTTTGTCGGACGCACGATGGAAGAGATCCGCGCGAGACAGACCAGCGAGTTACCCTTGGAACAACTCAGGAACTTCCACCTACCAGCGCAGGTTATTGCGCTGATGAAATCGATGCTGGCGCCGGACCCAAAGCACAGACCGCAATCGGCGCGCGAGTTACTTTCTGCTGTTCAGAATTGTTATGAGCGCTTCAATCCAAAGGCGCGCTCTCACCGCAGGCGAGTTATGCTGGCGAGCGCGGCAGCGATGTTGACGATCGCAGCGATTGCGCTCGGGGCTTGGTTATACCAACGGACCCGCCCGTTCGCCCCGATCGAACGATCGATTGCTGTATTGCCTTTCCAAAACCTGAGCAGCGACAAGGAGAACGCCTATTTTGCCGAGGGAATACAGGACGAAATATTGACACGCTTATCCAAGATCGCCGACCTGAAGGTGATCTCGCGGACTTCGACGCAGCATTACAAGAGCGCGCCGGAAAACCTGCCCGAGATCGCAAAGCAACTCGGTGTTGCCCATATTCTGGAAGGAAGCGTGCAAAAGAGCGGCGACGCCGTGCGCGTCAATGTGCAGCTGATCAAGGCGACCACTGATTCGCACCTTTGGTCGGAGACATTCGATCGCAAGATGACCGACATCTTCTCGGTAGAGAGCGAAGTATCCAAAGCCATCGCCGATCAGTTACGAGCCAAGCTCACGGGCCAGGAACAGGAAGTCCTCGCCGCCAAACCGACCGACAATCCTCAGGCCTACGATGCCTACCTGCGCGGCTTGGCTTATACGCTAAAGACTGCATTCACACCGGCGAACTCTCTTGCCGCGCAGAAATACCTCAAAGAAGCAGTGCAGTTGGACCCGAAGTTCGCCCTGGCTTGGGCACTGCTCTCTTACGTCGATGCGAGTGGCTATCTTACGCAGAGCCTTCAACCGACGGCTGCTCTCCGTGAAGAAGCGCGCGAGGCGGCCGACACGGCTCTCAGGCTACAGCCGAATCTTGGCGAGGCCTTATTGGCCAAGGGTTTCTATCACTACGCCTGCCTGAAAGATTACGATACTGCTTCGAAATACCTTGAGCAGGCAGAGCGCCTTCTGCCCCATAACAGCCGGGTCCTTCAGGGCTTGGCCTATGTCGAACGTAGGCGCGGCAACTGGGACAAGAGCGAGGCGTACTTCAACGAAGCCGAGAAGCTCGACCCCCGCAATGGTAACCTGCTCTCGCAACACGCGCGGTCCTATGTCTGCTTGCGTCGTTTTCCCGAAGCCCTGACCAAGCTTGAGCAGATTCTCAACATAACACCGGATGACATCGATACTCTTGTGTTAAAGGCGCGTATAGCACAGGCCGAGGGCGACCTGCCGCGTGCTTCGGCGCTTTTGGCTCCTCTCCGACCGGGGGTCGGCTACGTCAACGCGTTGGAAACACAAGTTTACCAGGCAATCCTGGAGTCTCGCCCTGCGCCAGTCATTGCTCAGCTAAAGGAGATATTGGCAACGCCGGATCAAGCATTGGGTTTTTACGTTGGTGAACTGCGCTTTTGGTTAGGCTGGGCACAGGAAGTTGCCGGTGACCATGCTGCTGCGCGCGAAAGTTGGACTCAGGCTCGCACCGAGCTGGAACCTTTCCTTAAAGAACAACCTGAAAACTTTATTCTGATAGGAGATCTCGCGCTTACAAACGTGGCTCTTGGCGACAACGACGCCGCACTAACTCTGGCCGAGCGCGCGCTCGCCCTGTTTCCAATCGATAAAGACGCACTGACAGGTCCCAGGCCGCTCGACATTCTCGCCCGCGTAGCGGCCCGGGTCGGCGACCCTGACCGCTCCATCTCGACCTTGGAGAAGTTGCTTTCAATCCCGTACGAGGCGCCTTTGGCCGCAAACCCACCGCTTACCCCTGCGTTGCTCCGGCTCGATCCAATGTTTGAGCCACTGCGCAAGGATCCGCGCTTCCAGAAACTGGTTGCCTCCTCCTCGCCAAAATAAGGTTGGCCATGGCTGCTGCGGATTGCTGCAAATACTACTTTGGCCAGACCGGACGTTTCAAGTGATTCAGAGCTGGTCCTCTTAGAGCAAGCTCCAGCCTTGGGTCACTCAGGCAGCTTTTGCTTAATTAGCTCTGCGAGCTGTTCTGGGCTGCTTTGCCGCAGATCGATATAACCCGTCGTAGATGGCAAACCTGGAATCTCCGTGTCATCAAATCGGGCCGGCAGCAAAACGATCTTGTTTTCTCTAATGGCGCGCGCTTGCGCACTTTGTCGCTCATGAGTTGGCCAGCCTTTGTGTGGGTAGTGTTTGGAGATGAACATCATAACGAACCGCGATCTCTTTCCATATATTTCGCCTAGATGGTCGGCGAGATGGCGGCCCCAGAGCTGCACTGTCTCAAACTTGTCGTAAAAAACTTTAATCCCTGATGCTTGCAGTAGCGCCGCTACCTTTTCGACGTAATCTCGATCTTCGCCTGCAAAAGATAATGCCACATCGTAATCCTTCGCTGGAGCTCGAGACCTTCGCGGAGCGCTTCGTTCGCGGCTTGGCGTCGCGTCCGCCTGCGGTGTTGATGATCGTCTTCTAACTGGTAGTTCCAGACTCTGAATCTGTTCCGCGGTTTGTCCCAATTGCTCGCGCCTTCGGGCTAAAGCATCACGGAGCACTTGCCCAAGGTGCTGATTGTGACTTTCGACATCAACTGCTGAGTACTGGATCCACTGCTTTACGATCGATGCCATGTAGAATGGCGTGAACCGGCTTGCGCTGCGGACATAGACCCCTAAGTAGAACCGGTAGGCAGTCGGTGTCTCGACGAGGACGCTCAGCGCCGCAGCGTGGGCTGTCCGATTGATCAGCTCGACGAGCTGCTCGTTTTCGAACCGGTACACAACGCGGAAAAAGCCATTGCGCGTGCCGGCTCCTACCAGTGATCTCGAACGATCGGTGTCGGTCAAACGTGTTGCGAAGGTAGCAGTTGCCGCCGGTTCGCGGTCCCAACCGAAGAAACGTCCAACAAAGAGCCGAATGTCGACCAGCATCCGCGCGAGTGGGGATGGGGTGAACAGCGACGACCATTCCGAACAACCACACCTACCAAGCCTACCGTTGTTTGCCGTCCGCAAGAATTCGTCGAGCGTCACTCCGGCACGCCAACGCGGCAGATCGACGGACCATACGTCGTGAAGCGGCACCCCGGCCAGAAACGTATGAACCCGCAATGGCAATCGTTCGAACTCTTGAGTCGATACCTTTGGCATGGTGCTTCTAAAGCTATCTCATAAATCAGCGCGCTGTAGCCACCCACCTCAGACGGGTGTGCGCGGTCTAGTTGCATTCGCCTCGGAAGATGCAGACTCCCCACAGGGGCGTGGCTACAACATTTGTCCGATGGCTTTTAACGAGACTGGGTGAGATCAAACTCCTCCTTAATGAACTCTTTAGTCCCGGGGCGGCCAGTGAGACGTAACCGCAGCGGACCGCCTTCTCTGTCCAGCCGCAGGTCGATATCGAAGAACGGGCAGCATAACCGCTCCTGGAACGCCCATTCGGTTAACAGCTGATACGTTTTGTTATCTGCCGGAAGCTCGAGCTCGTAGCCATCTGGCAGTTCGCGTATGCTCTTCTTTAGTTTTAGTAGCGTCGGTCCAAGCTCTTCGAAATGGCGTTTTCTTACCTCCGGTGACAACGCGAATGCGTTGCAAGCGAAAGGTGATTCGTGTTTCGCTGATTGAGAGAGAGTGGTCTCGTCTGCGCGGATCGAGCGTCCGGAAACGAGGCATAACAAGGCTAAAAATGGCACGATGATAAATACAAATGATGTCTTCATGACTGCGACGCTCCGACTTCAAGTTAACTTTAAGTCAAAGGGAATTTTTCACGAAAACGCGGGGGAATTTTCGTAGCGTTCAACACGGCTCCTTGTTAGGTTTTGGAGTGGCAGAGAACCTGGCGATTTCCGAGGTCGCGCGCGTGTTTGGTTTGCGCACCTCAGCCATTCGCTACTACGAGCAGATCGGGATTCTCCCGCCGCCGATGCGCAGGAATGGCCAACGCCGCTACGACAACAGTGCGCTTTTCCGTCTAGCTGTGGTGCAGCGCGCCCGTGAGACGGGGTTCACCCTGGAGGAAATACGCGAGCTATTCTTCGGGTTCCCACCCGGGACACGTCCACCGAAGCGCTGGCGCCAACTCTCCCAGCGAAAAATCGCGGAGCTCCGGGAGCGGATGAACCGGCTTAAGCAAATGGAGACATTGCTCAAGCGCGTGGAGAACTGTCGCTGCGACGCACTGGACGAGTGCGGCGAAAAAATTCTTCGACAAAGATCAAGGTAAAACGCTCGCGTTTTCCTAATCGATTGCCGGCCGTTCATGCGCACAGAAGCAATTTCCTATTGACAGTCTATACGTGTAAGCGTATTGATTCTTCTACAGAATGTCTATACGAAGATACAAATCGACGGAATTACTCCAGGGTACGTTGGACTTATTAATCCTAAAGGCGCTCGTGCACGGAGAGCTTCACGGGCTTGCCGTTGCTCATCGGGTCGAACAGCTGACAAACGGCGCGTTTGAAGTGAAACCGGGCTCGCTCTTTCCAGCGCTACACAGCATGGAGGAAGCGGGATGGCTTGCCTCATCATGGGGGGAATCAGAAAACCGCCGCAAAGCAAAGTTTTATCGGCTAACTAAGGCCGGCCTCCGGCAACTCAAAACCGAAGCAAATGATTGGCGCAAAGTTTCCGGCGCGATCACTGCCGCGCTCCGCGCAACCTGACAATCCCTATGAGCGTTCTGCATCGAATCATCGCCTTTTGTCGGAACCTGTTTCAGAAATCAGATGTAGAACGGGAGCTCTCGGAAGAGCTTGCTCACGCCTTTGATGCTCTGATTGAAAAGAAAGTTCAAGAAGGCATGTCCGCGGCGGAGGCGCGCCGATTAGCCGCGATCGAATTGGGTGGTGTCGAGCAGCTAAAGGAAAAGATCCGAGAAGTCAGGTCCGGCTATTATATGGAGAGTCTTTTGCGCGATGTGCGCTATGCCGGGCGAGTGTTGTTGAAAAATCCGGGGTTCACCGTGATGGCTGCGGCAACGCTTGCTCTCGCGATCGGCGCTAACACCGCGGTCTTCAGTGCTTTCAACTCTCTGTTGCTACGGCCTCTTCCATTTCCGTCAGCCAATCAGTTGGTTCGCATCTACTCGACGAAAAACGGAGCGCCGATTCAGGGCACGGGAAATCCTGGCGGGCCGTCGGCGATGGACGTTCGCGATTTCTCCCAGAGAAATCACACTTTCCAAAAGATTATCGCCTACGACACATGGCGAAAAAATGTGAGCTTCGGCAGCGCGGGCGGAACGCCCGAGCAAATGCGAGTCGGTCTGGTGCCGGGCGCTTATTTCGAGGTGCTGGGCCTTCGGCCAATTATCGGTCGGCTTTTCACTGAAGACGAGAATCTGTTCGGCCGCCATTATGTTGCTGCGATCGATGTCCGCATTTGGAGGGAACGTTACGCAGGCAGTAACGCGGTTCTCGGCCAGAAAATCTTTATCAACGATGAACCTTACACAATCGTGGGGGTGATGCCGCAGGCGATTCCTGAGTGGATGGAGCCGGGCAGACCCGGTCCAGTCGAGATATGGACCCCGTTCGCGTCGGCGACGGCGTGGTCGGAAAATTCGCGTGGCGCACGCGGAGACGCCGCGCTAGGAAGATTAAAGCCTGGAACGTCGGTCGCCCAAGCTCAAGGCGACCTGTCGACAATCGCTGCCGCACTCGCCGCGACGCACCCGATCGATCAGGGAATTGGTGTTGCGTTGACGAAACTAGTCGACACGCGAGTCGGGACATTGGGACCAATGCTACTTTTGCTGGCCGGTGCCGTCAGCCTGATTTTGCTGATCGCTTGCCTGAATTTGGCAAATTTGCTTTTAGCTCGCAACGCAACGCGCGAGCGCGAACTCGCAATGCGTGCCGCACTCGGCGCGGCCCGATCGTGTCTAGTCCGCCAGCTCCTGGTTGAGGCTGCCCTGGTATCCGTTGTCGGCGCACTGGTTGGTTTAGCGCTGGCGCAAATTGTCGTTTCCATATTCCGCGGAATTTACCTCAACAATTTACCGCAGCTTGTGTCGATCGATCTCGATTGGCGCGTTGTGGTCTTCAGTTTGGCGCTTTCTCTGGCAACGACTTTCTTTTTCGGCTTGTTTCCAGCCCTGAAAGCCGCTCGCCAGGATCCTATGGACGTGCTGAAGAAGGGTGGCCACGGCGGAAGTTCGACTTATTCAAGTCAGCGCCTGCGCGACATGTTGGTTGTAACCGAGATGGCGATGGCGCTGATGCTGATCCTGGTGGCGGGTCTTTTTATTCAAAGCGTCGCTCGTTTGGAGCGACAGAGTTTGGGGATTCGGCAGGAGCATTTGATCAAAGCGCATTTCTACATGCCGCCCGTCCGATACCCTGATTCCACCGCGATCACACACTTCTGCGATGAGTTCGCGCGGCGCATCCGAGCTTTACCCGGTGTGACCGACGCCACGATCACCACGCTTTACCCGCCGATCAACGGTTGGAGCCAGATGCTCGGGATCCCCGACCACGATCCAGTTACTCGGATTGACGACGTGCCGTCGGCAGAATTTGGAGTGAGCGACGTCCATCTGCTGCGGACGCTGGGAATTTCGCTTCTGCGCGGTCGAGATTTTGCGGAATCGGACACGCCCAACACGCAGCCGGTGGCGCTGATCAATCGCGCATTCAGTCAGAAATATTTTCCGAACAGTGATCCGATGGGTCAACACATTCATATCGGACCTCCGAGCTTTCTCCAGATCGGCGCCGCCGCAGCTACAGCGGACAATGCCGATGTAACGATCGTCGGCGTTGTAGCTGATTTTCGAAATCGCGGCCTCGTGCTTCCGCCGCAGCCGCAGATCATCGGTTTGTATTCGCAGCATCCGATCGTGAATTTTGGTTTCAAGGATGTTGTCGTGCGAACTGCTTTGGATGCGCGAGCGTTGTCGCAAGAAGTCGCGGACCAGCTGCACGCGCTCGATCCAGACATACCGCTGGCCGAGGTGCAAACGTTCGATGAAGTCATTGAGCATCAGATTGGCGACAGGCGCTTCACCACCGTGCTGTTGTCGGCGTTTGCGATTACCGGATTGGTACTCGCGCTCGTTGGCGTGTACGGCGTTCTGTCCAATGTGGTTTCACAAAGGAAGCAGGAGCTGGCGGTTCGGATCGCGCTCGGTGCAACTCGGGTGGACGCGGTCGGTCTTGTCGTAAAGCGCGCGATCGTTGCTGCAGCGATTGGAATGATGCTCGGGGTCGCAGCAGCGTGGGGAGCTCAGCGACTGATACAAGGTTTTCTTTTCCAAATTTCGGCAGTCGATCCGATCACATTTTGCGGTGCCTCGGTTCTTCTGCTGCTCGTCGCCCTCCTCGGCAGTGCACTACCAGCCATGCGAGCCACGCGCATCGACCCTGCGCAATTATTACGCCAGGAATAGTACTAGCCCCAGAGTTCTCGTGTTAGCATGTAGAATCTCGGCCGCGAACTTCAATTCCGCGCTCCGCCTCATTTCGGCCTCTCGATCGCGCGTTGCCCGGCGATGGCGAACCGCGCAATCCAAATCATCATCGCGTAATCCTTGCGCTCTCTACCGCATTCTGGGACGCATATTTGAAGGGCAACAAGGATGCGCTGGCCTGGTTAAATGGCACTGGTCCGCGGTCAGTCATGGAACCAGCGGATGATTGGAAGGCTTCGCCGGAAAAGTGAGCCACCTAACGGCGAACTTTGCCAGATTTGCGTTGTCAGTTGCCGATGCGATTCGAAAAAAGAATCGAAAAGACCTGCAGACTGTGCGCGCGAAATGCGCCCGCGCAACTGAGCAGATAAAATCGCCACATCCGCCGGAAACGTTCGCCGTAGCGATCTGCGAACCGGGGCCAGGCACGACGGAAGTTTTCCTCCCAGGCGAGGAGTGTCGGGTCGTAATTCGGCCCGATGTTCTTGACGTCTTCAAGGATGAACACGCCTTCCGCACCGCGCGTCAGGCTAGCGAGGGAAGGAAGCACGGAGTTTGGGAAAATGTAGCGGTTGATCCATGGATCGGTGTGGAAGCGCGAAAAGTTTCCGCAAATTCCCTGGCAAAGGAATAATCCATCCTCGCCTAACGATCGAGCGGCCGCTCGCAAATAGGCTCGATAATTCTTGTACCCCACATGCTCGACCATGCCCACGCTCACCACTCGATCAAAGCGCTCGGTGACTTCGCGGTAGTCGCGCAACTGGATTTCCACGTCCAACCCGCGACACCAACGTTGGGCGTAAGCGAATTGCTCCCGCGAAATTGTTATCCCAACTACCTGGCAACCATAGTGGCGGGCAGCATGACGGGCCAACCCACCCCAGCCGCAGCCGATGTCCAACAGGCGCAGGCCGTGTTGAAGACGCAGCCTCTTGCAAATCCAGTCCAGCTTGCGCAGTTGCGCCGAGGCGAGATCGTCGCCCTCTGCGAAGAGCGCACAGGAATATTGCATATTCGGATCGAGCATTGCCTCGAAAAAATCGTTGCTCAGATCGTAATGCACCCGGCCGACTTTTCTGGAACGCCGGGCAGTTTGCTGGTTTACGAGAAGCGCAGTGAGTAGTGCCCAGACGTTTGGAAGTCGAACTACGAAACGCTTCTCGAGCCCGGCACCAATGGCGCGGCAACACATCTCGTCCAGCGCGTCGCAGTCCCACCAGCCGTCCATATAGGATTCCCCGAAACCGAGCGTACCGGAAGCCAGGACTCGGCTAAAGAAGCGCGGGTCATGCACCTGTATGTCCCAGGGGCGAGCGCCGTTGATGCGAATATCCGCGCACGCGAGAAGATTGGTCATCACATCTTGGACTCGGGACATATGATTTGGCCGATCGCGGAGCGCTTCCACCGTCTAACGAATCGTACCAGCTGCGCCGACTAGTTCGATCGCTCTGCTAAATTACGATCTGAGGGGAGCGCAAAAAAGCAGGAAATAAAAAGGCTAAAATAGAAAGCAGCAGCGAAAGAAAAACGCCGAACGGGCCCGAGCCCGCAGCATGAACGCTGCGGAAACAAACTGTATTTAATCATTAGCTAATCGCAGGTTGCGACTGTATGATCAGGCTAATAGCGCAGCGTCAATCGATCGCGCAGGTGTGCGGCCGGGCCCCTTTTTCTCTGCACACAAAACGGCATCATGAATGCTATCGCTGCTCATAAAGATGAGCTCGAAAAATTGCTCGAGAACTTGTCGGGCGACATCGTGGTCTCAAAGATAACATTCGTGGCGTTGCTGGATGCGTATATCACGCGCCTCGACGCAAATTGCCCAGAAATCGGCGCCGGCGTTAATCCGCTGCCAGCGCAAATAAAGGGAGAATTAACATGGAACCAACATTGACTCAGAACTGCGCGCTTTACTACGCGCAACATACAACTTCAGAACGGCGGGCCGCGCTTTTCCAAAGATTTCGCGCGGCGGCCGGCAAGCAAGCGCCGAATACTTATCGGCAATTGACATATGGCACACGTTTCAGGCGCCTACTATCGCACCGGGACAACGGCCGCTGAGCATACCTGGATCTCCGGCGCCATGGCGTTCTTTTTACTTCGCCTGAATGCCATTCGTGAAATGATCATTTGTGTTTGGCGCGATCCGGACGATAGTGTGCGCTTATTGGATTACTCTGTTTAACTTCACTGCGCGGTAGATCGTCAGGTGAGCGTCGCTCATTGGTGGTTTGAAACCCGATTCACGGGAACGGCTCTGTAGCTCGGTAGTTTTTCCAAACTCAAAACACAATGAAACTGTACGTAGGTAATCTCTCATTTGAGACCACCGAGAACGATCTTCAGGATCTGTTCGAACAACATGGCGCCGTCAACGAAGTCAATCTGATGATGGACCGTATGACCGGCAAATCGCGCGGCTTTGCGTTCGTCACGATGAACGACGACGCGCAAGCCAACGCTGCCACGAGCGCGCTCAACGGTCGTGAACTTAACGGCCGCCCGTTAACTGTTAACGAAGCGCGTCCGCGCGCAGACCGTCCGCGTCCTTCTGGCGGGAAGCGGAGTTTCTCCGGCTTTCGCAGGTAGACTGGATTAACCGTCGGCGCTCACGAAAATGGGCGCCGGCGTTTTTCGTTGGATCGACAACATGAATTCTGAAAAAGCGATCGTATTGGAGGGTACCATCATGATGGTGCTCCCAGGAACGATGTTCCGCGTCGCGCTTGCGAATGAGCGTATGGTTCTTGCGCACATTTCTGGAAAGATGCGCAAACGTTTCATTCGGCTTACAATTGGTGATCGAGTGAAAATGGAAATGTCACCGTACGACACCGCCAAGGCGCGCATCGTTTATCGCCTTTAACTATGGCGACGAGATTCTTGTTCGATCCGCCGCGACGGCCAAAACCAAAGGTCGGTCCCAACATCAAAAGCTTGCTCGTACGCTGTCCTTCAACGTCGAAGCTGACCGATACCGGAAGGACAATCGAAGAAAAACGCTGGGCAACAGCCAAACTGAAAACGCAAAAGTTAACCTGTGTACACTGCGGCAGCGTTCATACCTGGACAAAGAACGACGTTATTCTGGGCCGGCCGACGTCGGCGAGCCGGTGATCTTTCGAAAATTTTCTCCCCGTGATTTTTCGCATCCCGACGGACCGCATTAATTGGATTACCAGCTCGTTCCTGATCGGTACGTTTGTCCTCACGCTTACCGCAGTGCCCCTCTATCTGTGGTATTTCGGCGTTGATTGGTTCCAGCTCGCTGTGTTCGCCGTGTTATTGGCTGCGACTGGCTTCAGCATCACGCTCGGTTATCACCGTCTGTTTTCGCACATGACTTTCCGGGCGAAACTACCGGTGCGTCTGTTTACTCTGATTTTCGGCGCCGCGGCGTTTGAGAATTCTGTTCTCATGTGGGCCAGCGAACACCGCCGCCATCATAAACATGTGGATCACGACGAAGATCCGTACGACATCACCAAAGGTTTTTTCCATGCCCACATTGGGTGGCTGTTGTTCAAGCTCTTGCCACAACCGCCCTTCGATAATGTTGCCGATCTAAAGAAAGATCCGCTGGTCATGTGGCAACATCGACACATTCATCTCCTCGCTGTCATGGTCGGCTTCGCCCTGCCAGCGCTCGCCGGGTTCGCTTGGGAGGGCTGGGTCGGCGCGCTCGGCGGCTTTCTAATTGGTGGTGTCGCAAAAGTTGTCGTGCTCCAACACTGTACGTTCCTGATTAACTCAGCCTGCCATACTATCGGGCGTCAGCCGTATTCGACACGATGCAGTGCGCGCGACTCGCTTTTCCTGGCGTTGTTTACATTCGGCGAGGGCTATCACAATTATCACCATCAATTTCAGCACGACTATCGTAACGGCGTGAAGCCGTGGCAGTGGGACCCGACGAAATGGTTGATCTGGATTTTATCGAAGCTCGGGTTGACGGGAGGTTTGCGCCGAGTCCCACAGGAGGCAATTGAGTTCACTCAGGCGCGAGTGCGGGATTTACGAAGTAAAGTCGAGAGTTGATCCGCCTTCACGCGCGGCCAGGCGCGACAAGTCGTCGAGAGCGGCAGCGTGTTGTTGTCCCAGGATCCTCGATGGAGAAAGCTGACATTTGCCACTAACTCAGGCTACCTCATGACAACGATTAACCGCGTCGCTTTCGTGGGAGATTATATGCCCAGGCAATGTGGCGTCGCGACGTTTACGACCGACATTTGCGAGGCGGTCGCAGCCGAGTATCCAAATTGCGAATGCATCGTGGGAGCAGTTAATGATCGTCCCGAAGGCTACGACTATTCGACGCGTATCCGTTTTGAGATCGACGAAAAGGAGATCGACTCATACCGGCGCGCGGCGGATTTCTTAAACATTAACAACGTCGAAGTCGTCTCCGTCCAACACGAGTTTGGCATCTACGGGGGGCCGGCCGGAAGTCACCTGCTAGCTTTGCTGCGCGATCTGCAGATGCCCGTGGTGACGACGCTGCACACTGTGCTGCGCGAACCTAACGAGTCGCAAAGATTCGTCATGGACCAGCTCAATGCGCTCTCGAATCGTTTTATCGTGATGGCTGAACGTGGGCGAGGGTTATTGAAGGAAGTCTATGGCGTTTCGCCCGAGAAGATCGATCTCATCCCACACGGCGTGCCTGACGTGCAGTTCATCGACCCGACCTTCCACAAGGATCAGTTCGGCGTGGAAGGTAAGACGATGCTGCTTACCTTTGGACTTCTTTCGCCTAACAAAGGCATTGAGTATGTCATCGAGGTGTTACCGGAAATTCTCAAGGAGCACCCGAATGTCGTGTACATTGTTCTTGGCGCGACACATCCCAATCTTCTTTTGCGGGAAGGCGAGTCTTACCGGTTAAAGCTTGAGCGTCTGGCTGAAGATCGAGGTGTGACGGGCAATGTTATTTTCTACAATCGCTTCGTGACGCTGGAGGAACTAACCGATTTCATCGGCGCGGCCGACATTTACATCACCCCGTATCTTAACGAAGCGCAAATCACTTCCGGCACCCTGGCCTATGCTTTCGGCGCAGGTAAAGCGGTGATTTCGACTCCTTATCTCTACGCGCAGGAGTTACTCGCGGAGGAGGGCGGCATTCTTGTGCCCTTTCGCGACAGCAATGCTATTGCCGAAGGAGTAACTCGCCTCCTATCCAATCCTGCACTGATGGCGGGAATGCGAAAACGCGCGTGGAAACTCGGACGCGAAATGATCTGGCCGGTAGTAGCCGGTCGTTACATGGAAAGCTTTGAGCGCGCGCGTGTGCGTTTGACTGTTCCGTCGCGCAAAGCCTTTGCCGTTCGAACTCTGGGAAATCGTCCCTATGAATTTCCGCTGCTAAAACTCGATCACCTTTTTCGGATGACGGATAACACCGGAATTTTCCAGCACGCTATTTTCAACGTGCCGAATTACCGGGAAGGGTATTGTACCGATGACAATGCGCGCGCCTTTATCCTGACCCTGCTACTTCCGGAGATGACCAGTCGCGTGGCGCAACGGGACGTTGAACGCCTGGCCAGCACTTATCTTTCGTTCTTATGGGATGCATTCGATCAGGAAACGAAGCGCTTTCGGAATTTTATGAGTCATAGCCGGGGATGGCTGGAAGACGTCGGTTCGGAAGACAGTCACGCGCGAGCGCTTTGGGCTGTGGGAATGGCGCTTGGCCGATCCAGAAATGACGGTCATCGCAATCTTTGCGCGCTCTTATTCCAAGGGGGTTTGCCGGTTGTAGAGCAGTTCACTTCGCCGCGCGCCTGGGCCTTCGTCCTGCTCGCAATGCAGGAATACCTGCGAAGTTTCTCCGGAGACCGGATGGTGAATCAGCTGCGTGACCTGCTCACCACGCGACTGCTCGAGTTGTTTCAAGCCAACAGTTCGAAGGAATGGCAATGGTTCGAGCCGGTCGCCACCTACGACAACGCAAAGCTTTCACATGCGATGATCCTGAGTGGTCATTGGACTTCGCGTGGCGAGGTATTCCAGGCAGGTTTGCAGTCGCTCCGCTGGCTGGTGGAAACGCAAAGAGCGAAGACCGGACATTTCGAGCCGATTGGCTCCAACGGTTTTTGGAAGCGCGGCGGCGAACGCGCGCGCTTCGATCAACAGCCGGTGGAAGCCTATGCTACCATCTCGGCCTGTCTGGAGGCTTTTGCTCTCACGCATGACGAATACTGGAAGCGCGCGTCGCGACGCTGTTTCGAGTGGTTCCTTGGTCGGAACGACCTCGGAGAATCCCTTTACGATTCCAGCACGGGAGGTTGTCGTGACGCTTTGCATCAGGATCGCGTGAGCCAGAATCAGGGAGCAGAATCAAGTCTCGCGTTTTACTTATCCCTCGCGGAGATGACGCAGGCGGAAGCCGCGCCGGACTTGAAGATCCCGAGTCACAAAGTTGGATGAAACTTCATTCGACGGGCGTCCTTCTTCGGCCGGACAACAAACGCGTGGTGGTGCGTCCGTTCATTCCCATCAATCCCACGCGTGTCGACCATATCATCGCGCGCGCTCTCGCGCTAAGCGAGCAGGAAACCGAAAAGCAGCTTTCGTTAGTCAGAGCGGACTTCAGCGACAGACATATCGATCTTGATAAGAGTTGGCTGCGAAATTTCGAGAAAGTGCGAGGGCGCATCCGGGACAGCGAAGCGATTTCCGAAGGACGCAAGCTGTTTATCGGTGCGCTCTTCTCCGGTGAGTACGCACTCGAATCGGCAGCCTTGTTCAACCCTTCGATTGTGCCGCATCCTGACCAGACTGGTGTAGGTCAGGGCGACCTTCGTTTTATCTTGAGCCTGCGCTCGACCGGGGAAGGACACGTCTCGTCAATCCAGTTTCGAACCGGAGTTATCCATCGTGATCATTCAATAGAGATCGACAAGACGACGCCTTTTGTAACACTGCCTGAGCTTAATCCCAATCCTACCTACCATAAACGTGCCTTCCTGGACAAACTAAGTGAGATGGGACTCGAGAATGACTGGGCGGCCTCGGTCATGGGACGATTAGGTAAGACTTTCCTCCTTGATGAGTTGGATAAGTCCATCCAGCAAGCAGCGTCCGACGAAGCTTCTGCACACACGCGCGACGTGCCGCGAACTTTGGAGTGCATGCACTGGCTGGCGGAATCCAATTACGAAATTCATTTCGCTCCTTCTTCGGAAATGTCGGAACGTATTATCTTTCCTGTGTCGCCTAACGAGAGCAACGGCATTGAGGACGCTCGCTTCGTTCGTTTTCTCGAAGACGATGGGAGCGTTATCTACTACGCGACATACACAGCCTACAATGGTCGCGTCATTCTACCTCAGCTGATCGAGACCGAGGACTTCCTTGACTTCCGTGTCCTAACTCTTAACGGACCGGCGGTGCAAAACAAAGGCATGGCTCTCTTCCCTCGTCGGATCGATGGACGCTACGTGATGCTTTCACGACAGGATGATGAGAACCTTTACCTGACGTTTTCGGACGACCCGCATTTTTGGAGCGATCCAGTGCTCCTACAAGAGCCCCAACAGCCCTGGGAGTTTGTGAAGCTCGGTAACTGTGGCTCGCCGATTGAAACCGAAGCTGGCTGGTTAGCTCTTACTCACGGCGTCGGTCCAATGCGAAAATACTGCATTGGAGCGATCTTGCTCGATTTGCACGACCCTGCAAGAATCATTGGCCAGCTCGAAGAGCCGCTCTTAAGACCGGAAGCGAACGAAAGGGAAGGCTACGTGCCTAACGTCGTTTACTCCTGTGGGTCGCTCGTCCACAACGGGCAACTCATTCTGCCTTATGGCATTAGCGATACGGCTTCGAGCATTGTCAGAATCGAATTAAGCGAGCTTTTAACTGCCCTTACCTGAGATACCGCTTCCCAGACGCTGCCGTTTACTAATCAACTTATTTCCGCAATAGGCAGTTGAGTCAGTTTGTCACTAGCGAAGCTAACAGCTGTTGTAGACGTGGTATACAGCTGATCAATTCCGATCCCAGAGATATCCCGCAGGGATTCGGGTAGACTGTGCGATAGTAGTTGATGAGAGAGATTAGGAGAGCGTTCCGACGCAAACAATTTCATCTTTGGATGCCCGAGACAGCGGTCGCCCGAGTGAAACGCCGCCAGCGTTTTCTGTGGCTGTGGAAGGGGCCCGTCAGGCCAAGCGACGACTGCCCAGACAAAGGTGGGCTCATCTGACGTCTGAGGATACTGACGCGCAGCCCGGCAGACCTTTGTCGAGAAAGAAAACGACTCCACTTCATTTGTAGTGTTCCATCATCATGTCGAATTCGCTCTCCCATTTTCTACCGGAAGTTTCTGATCGCTGATCAAGAGAACAACGGGTTTGCCCTCATCTTTTTTGGTCGACAAACGCGCGCCCGCGAATTTCAACTCGGCGGTCGCACCATCGTAAGGTGAGCGATCCTTTGACGGACCTTACCGGTAAATCATTGGCGGCTGAGACCGCTGTAGCCACGGCCCTGCGGGCCGTCTCCCTGGTGTGAGAAGCAGCGACACTGTGGACCGCCCACAGGGCGGTGGCTACAACAGTTGTGAAGGGCGCCAGGATCGACATCACGCGAACGGCTCAGGCCAGACTATTCGAGAATTTCTTCATCGTCGCGAGCGTATCGGCCTTGAATCCGACGTTCAAGCCGCCCTGGTCCCGCAGCGGTGGGACTACAAGGTGCCGAGGAATTGTGACGCAGAAGACTGGCATTCTTCAAAAGATGCAGGCAGTATCCGTCAGCGTTATGAAACCGCCGCTCCACAAAATTGTCATGTGTCTGTCGATCTTCACCCTGTTTGGCGCGCCGAACATAGGGGAAGCGGGACCTTTCGAGGATTTTTTTAAATCGATACGCAACTCGTTTGCGCACTCTTCTCCAAAGCCGCGACCGCCGGAACCCCGCCGGACTAGTCGCAAACAGAATAATGAGACTCCACCGAGCGACGCTTCAGATACTTCAAATAATCAGACCTCACCAAGTCCGACTCCGGCCCCTGCGCCTCCGAACCCGAATAACGTCCGCGTGGCGAAAGCAACTGCTGCCCGGAAGAACCGAAACAGTGACCTGCCGTACGGAATTCCTGTGCCGGGAAAACAAGGTTTGGTTACCAGCCCGTTCTCGCCAGACAGTGGTTACATCGATGTCCGGAGTTTTCCGCCCGGAACCGAAGTAAGAGATCCTTACACAGGCAAGACTTTCCTTACGCCGTAGCGATTTGTCGATGAAGTGGTGACCGGCGGGCTCGCGAGTTGGAGATAAAATCGATAAGATGTTGCGCCGGGGAATCTCAACCCCACAATTTGCGCGGCGGAATTCCAATCCTTCCGTTCGCGTATGGCACCGGGTGATCACGGTCGCGGGCGAGGAGTATTGGCCCATCGAGATCGATCCAGTCCGCGAAGCTTGCCAGAAGGCGAGCGGGCGCGATCCCGAGCGAAGTGCAAACCATGCAACCGATCAATAATTTGAAGCCACTGTCGCGGGCGCGCTCGCACAGGCGCGCAGCGCTTCGGTCAGCCCGCCGGTTTTATCGAGCTTTACGTTAATGACTTCGTAACGATTCGTCAGGCGAGGAAGATCGCCGGTCGTATGGCAACTCTCATCGGCGCAGACTGGAATCGGATGATCGAGAATTTCGAGGACTTCATCGGCTTTCGCAGGAAGGTTGTTCGATGAGCTCGACGCCTAATTGTTTCAGGGCCGGGACAATTTTCTGATAATGCTCAGGCGACCACGATTCATTTGCGTCGATGAGCAGACGCGTCGCGGACGCGGCCTCGCGCACGGTCTCGACTCGCGCAAGGTCCGGATCGTCGCCTCCAAGTTTGAGCTTCAGAATCCTTGGCACGCCGAAGCCTTGTGCGAAGGCGGCGGCACTCGCTGCCGCTCCCATTTTCTCGGGTGTATCCAGACTGATTGTAAACGATGTCTCGACTTCAGGAACAATCGGAATATTTGCCAGTTCCCACGCGCGTTTGCTGGAAATTTTCGCCTCAAGATCCCATAATGCGCAGTCCAACGCATTGCGCGCGGCACCTGCAGGCAGGAGGTCTTGAAGACTTTGGCGACTCAAATTCTTATCGCCTTGTATCGATTCGATCTGTGCCAACACCGAATCGGTGCTCTGATTGTAGCGCGCGGCCGGCACACACTCGCCGCGACCGACGTGTTCGCCATCGCTAACCGTCAAAACGACGGTCTGCGCTTCAGTGCGACTGCCCCGCGAAATACGAAACGGTTGCCTGAGAGGCCAGATTTCCTCATGAGCGTCGATGGACAGAGGATTAGTCGGCACAGAAGGAAACGAAGATAACGACGAGACACGGGGACTACAAGATTGCGGGACAGAGGACGACAGGACTGTTGGTCAGCGGTATGCGTTCAGTAGCCGTTCGTCTTTGGCTAAAGAAGAGCGTGACATCGGCTAAGTTTCATCATTAACTGTGAAGAGAACCCTTTATCCGCGTCTGCCGCAAGCGGACACACAAAATTATGAAGCCTAAGAATTTAAAGAAAAAAATCCAGCGACTCGAAAAGCGCCTGCAAGAAGTTCCAAAGAAACTGGCCAAGCTAAAACAACGGCTACAGGCGGCGGAGGCAGCAAAGGCGGCCAAAGCCAAAAAGAAAGCGGCTGCCAAGTCTCTTAAGGCAGGCGGAGCGAAGAAAACGGGGGCCGCTAACAAGCCGAAGAAAAAACTGAATCTTTCACCGGAACGTCGCGCTCAACTTGCGGCGACGATGAAAGCCAGGTGGGCGGCCAAACGAGCCGCCGAAGCGAACGCGAAAGGCGCCTCGGGCGATAATCAACATGCCGCGCCGCCCGGACCACCGCCGCCGCCGCAGAACAGACCCGACGGCGTTTGACGGGGTTATAGAACTGTACGCTTGTAGCCACGGCCCTGTGGGCCGTCTCCCTGATGTGGAAGCATCTTCGAAACTGTGACCGGCCACAGGCCGGTGGCTACAGCGTTCATCAAATTGCTATAAACGCTCTGTTTGCGGGCCGAGGGCGGCCCGGCACCAACGATATGCGTCGACGATATTGGAGACAGCCTGCCCTCAGACTGCTTCAATTTATGAGATGGGTTCTACTGACGTGTTTTCTACTTGCGGCGGCGTCCACCTCCCAACTGCGCGTGCCGCGGACATGTCACGAGGTGATCATTGAC
>JAALOD010000017.1:18882-38968 GCA_013372845.1 Candidatus Udaeobacter sp. | reverse complement strand
GTATATCGATGTTGCGCGGTTTGTATCGAACACTGAATCCTTCTCCGAAAACCAAGTTTGCGAAAGCGGAAAATCTTCGCGTGAAGGGTCGGAGACCGTTTTCGTGCTGTCAAATAGCAAAGGGTGCCTGCCTAGAGCTTGGCGAGCGAGGCGAGTCGCGAACCCTAGGCAGGAACGGTCGCTACTGCCGTAGCGACCGTTCGTGAACCCTTTCCCAAACTGATTCGTATTCCTCAACCACGACCGTGGTGAGTGTGGTCGGCTGCTTGTGCCAGTTCGGTCAGGAGGGCAAAGAACGCTGGCGATTGGCCAATGAAAAGTCCCATGTTCGTTAAGAACGTGACAACGCCCGTGGCAATGCCCTCCGTTTGGGTCGGCCGAATGATGGAACAAATCGGGAGGTTTCGATCCAGGAACGGACACGGTTCTGGCATGATTAAGTTGTTCTGAAACAGTTCCCCGCCACCCGAAAGATCCGGAAACGTCACCGACACACCAGTTACCGGATCGACAGCAGTCAATGCTGGCGCATTGCCCGCCTTATCCGACCATGTTTGAAAGTGCATGGTCTCGGTAGGGCCGATGCTGATCAGGATTCGCAGGACTTCCTCATGCGTCGCCCTTAGTGCCATTGAGGGGTATAGGCTGTTGCCACCTTGTTCGATGGTTGGAAAGTGGAAGGCAGCCGTGTTCGCAATTGCCTGTAGGAAATTGGGATCCGTTGTGTCCGCATCGGTTCTGGGAATCGCCGTGTGCTGGTTTACGGCTAAAGTCGGGACGACCTGCGGAAAGACGTGGTTTGGATCAAGATCCGGGTTGTGACTGTCGTCGCGGTAGCGGGTCCACCAGCTGTTGTCGATCGTGAGTTGGGTCAGGTTAGTAAGTCGTCTGCCGATGAGGGCGGGGTTAACTCCGGTGGCGGTGCTCCCCATCAGGGTCCGAAACGCATCGAGATTTGCAGGAGCCGCTCCCTTGGATACCAGATACGCGTTGAGGAATTGATGATGAGTGATCTCATCGTCGGTATTATCGTGGACGTACTGAGCCATGTCTTCGTCCAGCACAGCCAGGGCGGCGGTGTAGGCTGGATTGCCAGTGCCTCCTGGGACTTCCGGGTCCTGGATGCCGCCAAGTTCGTTGTATTGGATCCAGAAATCGGCCTCGAGTATTTCCGCCGCCGCTGCAAATCGAAGAAGGGCAGCGTCTCCGGGTGTTAGACCCCCGCTAGCCTCTGCCGTTCGGATGCTAGGCAATAGTCCTGCACCGATGGTTCCCGCTCCAACGGCGAGTGATGTACCCAGGAAAGAACGGCGACTGATAGAACGTGTCCGAGGTTTAATTCTCTTCTCCAGGTTGTCCCCGGGAGGACGATTTTCGCTGTTACGAGAACCATTTTCTGTAGAATTAGTGATCGCATTCATGCCCGTAGAATCGCAGCGATTCACGTTACGGGCTGCACGGGAAAAGTTACGCTGCTGTTACCGCAAGTAGGTCTACGTCCGACAGCCAAGAGTAGCGGTCACGCTTTTCACTGTAAAAAGCTGTGGAGCCTACGGGATTCGAACCCGTGACCTCCTCAATGCCATTGAGGCGCTCTACCAACTGAGCTAAGACCCCGGTGAAGAATCACAGATTGTAGATTTTCGGATTGCGGATTGCAACTGCTCGGCCTGAATAGTTTTGAAGCCGTTCCAGTCGAAACTTGCAACAAAAGGGGATATATGATGTTTAATGGGCAGAGGAAGTTAATGAACCTATCAAGATTCCCGGCACTTTGTTTAGTCGCGGTGCTCGCGATGGGGATTTGCATTAGCACAGCGCAAACGAACGCACCTGTGCCCCAAAACGGTCCTCGTGCAGCACCGGGCAATGGTGTTCGAAGCGGTAACGTGCGTCCCAATAACTCAAATCTAACGAAGATTCCCCGTGGACCGGCAAACGTTGGTCAGCGCCCATCCGGCATGCTCCCCAATCAAATGCAAAATCAGCCGCCGCCGAATTTTCGATCTAATTATCCGAGGTTTCCCCGGCAATTGAATCCTAGGCTGGCGGCAGTGGAGGTTCAACAGCCCTCGCGAACCGACAATGTGCAACCGACCGGCAACCTGTTACCACGAAGCGGAATTGTGCAAACCCCGCTATCGATGACGGACGATCAGCGCGCGGTCAGAGCCGACGATCTAAAGCCGGCCAGCGAGGTATTGGTGAAGCGAGAGATTTCGGAAGGCTTGGAGACAATCGACGACCCTCGCAGCGCAGGAAATGGTCATGTGCAACCGATTGTACGTGATTCGGCGAATCGTGATTCTAAGCCGCACAAGGTCAGGAAAAATCACCAAACTGGAGGTAATCGGTTCAGCTATGCCGATGCGCTCCGTCGTAATTGGCACGAATGGCATAATCGCGATTGGTGGCGGCAGCATTGTAACAACATCGTTTTCGTCACCGGCGGATATTACTTCCTGGACGCGAGCTATTGGTACCCAGCTTACGGTTATGATCCGTTTAACAGCTATTACGATTATGATGGACCAATCTACACTATGGCAATCTGCTGCCCGATCAGGTAATTGCGAACGTTCGCCGCGTTGCAAGACGCAGGCATTACTTCGGGCGGTAACTGGGTCGCTAAGCGTGGAAACGCGGCTGCTCTGTGAATTTCCAGCGATTATGGCTGATCGTCACTGGAGCGATCGACGAGCCACCGTCGAGTTGGATTGTAGGAAAGCTTCTCAAACGCTGTAGCCGCCTCTAAGCATCGAGGGTTCGCAAACAAAACGCGGCGAAAGCCCCTGGCTACACTCGACGCCTTGACTGTCGCTTAAAATCAGGATTCGCTTGATGGTACGCGGCAAACGTTTTAGGAAAGGTATCTATGAGCGACCTGAGTTTTAAAATAATGTGCCGGACCCTCTGCTTTCCGGGAAAGAATTGCCGACTTTAAATTCGAATTGAGAAATCCACCGGAAAGTAATGGGAAACAGCTTTGGCAAGGAAGCGACGTCGAACAACTTCCCATCTCGAAGGAATCGCCGGTGTATCAATGCAACTCGAGCCCGGCGTGATGCGCGAGCTTCACTGGCATGCTACTGCCGCCGAGTGGGCGTTCGCTCAGGCGGTTCGCATACGGTGATCAATCCGGCTGGTCAAACAGAGACGAACGACTTTGAACCGGGCGAATCTGGCACTTTCCACGTGGCCATGCCCATGTGCTCGAGTGTCTCGGCAACGAGCCGACCCATTTCATTTTGATCTTTGACAACGGCTATTTCTCTGAGTTCGGCACATTTAGTATCACCGATTGATTGGGCATGCGCCACGCCGCTCCTGGCGAAAAATTTCAGCCTGCCGAATCGGCATTTGATGGCTTTCCAAAGGAGGAAGTCTATTTTGCCCGCGGCGCCGTTTCCGCTCCGAACCATACCTGGAGAACCTCCGTTACGCGAACTCCATTGGCACCCAAACGCCGATGAATGGCAATACGTCATCGATGGCGACCTAACCGTGACAATGTTTGGGTCGCACGGTCGATTCCGAACGGAGCAACTGCACGCCGGCGATGTTGGTTATATTCCACAGGGATTTGGCCACTCGATCGAAAATGTCGGCGGCAAGCCGAGTCGGATACTGATCGGTTTTAATACCGGAAATTACCAGGCGATTGATCTTTCCGCATGGATCGCCGGTAATCCAGTTGATGTTCTGGCTACGAATTTCAGCAAGCCGAGCTCCCTGTTCGAGAAGTTTCCGCGCAAGGACGTTTTCATATCGCCGAATCAATAGCGTTTGGTCCGGCCAAGGCGTCAGCTTGTCGTTTCCGCGCCAACAGCACTTCCAAAAATTTGCGACGGTCGTGGACCGCCGCTACAGGAAGAACTGTCAATAGACTTTGGAGTCATGCAAAAATTGATCGAATGCGTCCCGAATTTTTCGGAAGGTCGTGACCAAAACGTCATTCGGCAGATCACCGATGCGATTGAATCGGTGGACGGCGTTTCGCTGCTGGATGTTGATCCCGGCGCGAGTACCAATCGAACTGTGGTAACGTTCGTCGGCAGCCCTGATGCAGCGGTGGAAGCGGCATTTCGCGCGATTAAGAAAGCGGCCGAGTTAATCGACATGCGCAAACACAAGGGAGCGCATCCGCGCATGGGTGCGACCGATGTTTGTCCGTTTATTCCGGTGAGCAACGTGAGCTGGGAAGAAGCAATCGCCTGCGCGAATCGTTTGGCGAAACGAGTCGGCGATGAATTGAAAATACCCGTCTATCTCTACGAAAAAGCGGCGAAAAATGAATCGCGCTCGAATTTGTCCGTGATTCGAGCAGGCGAATACGAAGGGTTCTTCGAAAAGATAAGACAGCCTGAATGGAAACCGGATTTCGGCCCCGACATATTCAACGAAAAATCAGGGGCGACTGTAATCGGAGTTCGCGATTTTCTTGTCGCTTACAATGTGAACCTGAACACGAGATCGGTGCGGCGCGCGACCTCCGTCGCGTTTGATGTGCGAGAGCAGGGGAGAGTGAAAACCGAAGATGGCACACCATCGGGAAAACCGGTGCTGGATGGAAATGGTGAGGCGGTTCGGATTCCCGGAATGCTGAAGCACGTCAAAGCGATTGGTTGGTTCGTGAAAGAATACGGCATCGCTCAGGTCTCGATGAACCTGACGAATATCGAAGAAACGCCGTTACACGCGGCGTTCGATGCGTGTTGCGAATCTGCAGCCAAACGTGGCCTGCGGGTGACTGGCTCGGAGATCGTCGGCATGGTGCCGAAGAAATGTCTCGTTGATGCGGGGCGATATTTCTTGCGCAAGCAAAAATGGTCCGAAGGCGTGTCCGATGAAGAATTGATCGACATTGCCATTCGCTCAATGGGCCTGAGCGAACTGAAGCCTTTCGATCCAAAAGAAAAGGTGATTGAATTCAAAATCGAATCTGCCGAACCAAAGAATTCGCTGGCGAAGATGAATCTGCGCGAATTTTGCAATGAAACGCTGAGCGATTCACCGGCGCCGGGCGGCGGCTCAGTCGCAGCGCTGATGGGCGCGTTGGGCGCCTCGCTAGGCGGAATGGTCGCGAACCTGTCTGCGGGAAAACGTGGCTGGGATGACAAGCTCGAATATTTCAGCGATTGGGCGGTAAAAGCGCAGCAACTCAAGGACGAATTGCTCTCGCTGGTGGACGAGGATACTGCCGCGTTCAACAAAGTGATGGACGCTTTCGCGCTGCCCAAAGAGGCGGCTGAAGAGAAAGCTGCGCGCGCGGCTGCGATTGAGCAGGCGACCAAATATGCCGCCGAAGTTCCGCTGAAGGTCATGGAGACAGCGTCGAAATCTTATGACTTGCTCGCTGAAATGGCCGAAAGAGGAAATCCGGCGTCCGTCTCCGATGTCGGTGTCGGGGCGCTGGCGACTCGCGCGTGCATCGAGGGTGCGGCATTAAACGTGAGAATCAATCTCGCACAATTGAAGGACGAAAAATTTAAGGGTGTGCTTGCGGAGAAAGTGCGAAGCGTCTGTGCACATTCGGAAGCAAAGTTTAAAGAAATCAACCAGGCAGTCGAAAGTAAGTTAGGCAAATCGTGAAGGCACTCGCTGTTCTTCACGCTTCGCAATTGGTCACGCTCGCTGGCCCGAAGCGGCCGCGCGCCGGTGCGGAGTTGTCTGAGATCGGGATTATTCGCGATGGTGGACTGCTGATTCGCGACGGCAGAATCGAGCTCGTCGGCTCCAGCAGTGAGATCGAGAAGAAGACAGGCAACGCGGAAGTTATCGATGCTCGCGGGAAAGTCGTTCTTCCTGGATTTGTCGATGCGCACACACATTTGGTTTTTGCCGGGAATCGACTGGACGATTTCGAGCGCCGTGCGCGCGGCGACACTTATGAGCAAATAGCGAAAGCAGGCGGCGGAATTTGGTCAACTGTTGAAAAGACGCGAGCAGCTAGTGGAGCCGATCTTTTCGCCCAAACACAACGACACGCAGATTGGTTCCTGCGTTGCGGAACGACAACTGTGGAGTCCAAATCGGGCTACGGACTTACCCTCGAAGACGAACTAAAGATCTTGCGGGTTATGAGACGCCTCAATCAGGAAACGCCGCTGGAAATTGTGCCGACGTTCCTCGGCGCACATGCAGTACCGCGTAAGATGGACGCCGATGAATACGTCGATCTCGTCGTAAACGAGATGTTGCCACGAGTGACTTCGGACAGTCTTGCCGAATTTTGCGACGTATTTTGCGAGCGCGGCTATTTCGATTTCGAACAATCAAGGCGGATTCTTAATTCCGCGAAAGGCCTTGGATTGAGACTGAGGATTCACGCCGATCAACTGAGTAATTCAGGCGCGGCAAAACTGGCGGCCGAATTGAAGGCCGCGACAGCGGATCATTTGGAAAAGACCGATGAACAAGGGATCGCGGCGTTGAGATCTGGCGGCGTGCAACCGGTTTTGCTGCCGGGCTCAGTCTATGCGCTTGGATCGACGTGCTATCCGCGGGCGCGAGAGATGATCGAGGCCGGTCTCGCGGTCGTGATCGCGACTGATTTCAATCCCGGCTCGTCGCCGACCGCGAGCATGCCGATGATTTTGTCGCTTGCCTGCACACAAATGAAAATGTCGCCAGCGGAAGCTATCTCGGCCTCGACGATTAATCCGGCCTATTCGTTAGGCCGGGGCGATCGGATCGGCTCGCTCGAATCCGGTAAGGTGGCGAATTGTTCAATTTTCGATTGCGGGGATTACCGGGAGCTCGCGTACTGGTTTGGATTTCCACAGACGCACTCAGTGTATGTAAAAGGAAGTAGAGCTCACTAAACACGCCAAAGAAGCCAAAAGACATGGAAGAAGAACTCTTAAAAGTGGAAAAGGGATTTGTTGACGCTATCGCCAAAAATGATCTGGAAGCGATCGAACGATTTGTTACCGATGACTGGATTATCATCAGTGCCGATGGAGGAATCATCGCCAGGGAGCGCTTTCTTGAGGTGATCAAGTCGGTACTCTAACTCATGAGATGATGGAGTCGAAGACATGCGAGTCCGCGTCTATGGAGACAGCGCTGTGGTGAGCGCGCTCACTCGCTCGAAAGGGAAATTCATGGGACAGGAATTCACTACGCACGAGCGGTCCACAGATGTTTTTGTGAGGCGCGATGGACAATGGCGGTGCGTCCTGACGCAGCTCACTGCATCTACGAAACAGTGAGGCGGCGTGCGCTGCCAGATTCGCGGTAAACTTTGCGACGCGTGCTGAGCGCCGTTACAGTGATTTCATGAAGGTCGAAGTCGAAAAGCAGCCGGGATCTGTCTCGACGCTGCAAATTGAACTGCCGCCGGAGGAAGTTTCCAAGGAATGGGACGCAATCGCCAACAGTTTCGCGCGTTTCGCCAAAATTCCGGGTTACCGGCCGGGCAAAGCGCCGCGCGCGGTCATCGAGAAGAGATTTCGCAAGGAAATTCAGGACGAATTGACCAAAAAGCTGGTGTCCAAGAGTTATCATGAAGCGATCGAACAGGAACAGTTGCGCGTTGCTTCGCTGGCCAACATTGAAGATGTCCAGCTTGGCGAAGACAAGTCCATGCGGTTCCGCGCGACAGTTGTTACAGCACCGGAATTTGAGCTGCCGGAATACAAGAACATTCCGGTGCAATTGCCGGAAACCACGGTTTCGGAGCCGGAGATCGATGCTTCACTTGAGCGCTTGCGCGATCAATCCGCTGATTTCGTCGATGTTCCTGAGCGGGGCCTGGAGATGGGCGACTTCGGCGTCATCGACTTTGAGGGGTCCAGCGATGGCAAACCAATCAGCGAAATTGCGCCCCAGGCGAGCAAGAATCTTCACGGCGGGAAGAAATTCTGGTTGCGTCTCGCGTCCGATAATTTCTTGCCGAAATTTTGCGAACAAATGATCGGCCAGAAGCCGGGCGAAACGCGCACGGTAACCGTCGATTTGGCGACAGATTTCCCGGTAAAGGAACTGGCAGGAAAGCAGGCAAATTACAACGTCACTGTGCGCGAGATTAAGCAGAAGGTGTTGCCAGCTCTGGACGATGTGTTTGCGGCTAAATTGATCCCTGAAAAGACCATGGGCGATCTGCGTAAGATCATCGAACACGACCTCGTGCACGAAAAAGAGCATGAGCGCGAACGAGCGAAAGAAGGGCAGGTCGTGAAATACCTGCACGAGCGAATTCAGTTCGAATTGCCGCCGGCTCTCTTAAAAAATGAGACGCGTCGAATTTTGGGAGACCTGGTGCAACGAAATCGGGAACGCGGTGTTACTGATGAGATGTTAAAGGACAAGGAGAAAGAGCTTATCGAAAGCGCGGCCGGCCTTGCTGCTCACCGCTTGAAGACAAATTTCATTTTGCATCGGGTTGCCGAACAGGAAAGCATCAAGGTTTCGCGGGACGACATCAACGCGCGGCTTCGAGAAGAAGCGGCGCGTTATAACGTTCCGGCGGAAAAAATGCGCAAAGAACTCCAGGAACACGATGGCTTGGACGCATTCGCAGAACAGATTCTGCTGGGTAAGACTCTTGATTTCCTTAAGGCGAATGTTAGCGTCGAGACAGCGCAAGAACCCGCTGTAAAAGAACAAAAATCATGAGTGTATCGAACGAAAATCTTTCCCAGGTGCTGATTCCGATGGTCGTGGAGCAGACTGGTCGGGGCGAGCGCAGCTACGATATCTATTCGCGACTACTCAAGGATCGAATCGTTTTTATCGGAACGCCGATGGACGATCACATCGCTAATCTTGTCATTGCCCAGTTACTGTTTTTGCAAATGGAGGACTCCAAAAAGGACATCAACATTTATATCAATTCGCCTGGCGGCTCAGTCACTGCCGGCCTTGCCGTTTATGATACGATGCAGTTTCTGACATGTGATGTGACTACTTATTGCCTCGGGATGGCCGCGAGTATGGCTGCGGTCCTGCTCTGTGCAGGAACGAAAGGCAAGCGTTTCGCGCTTCCAAATTCCGATATCATGATCCATCAGGTCTCCGGAGGCGCGCAGGGGGCGGCGAGCGACGTGGAACGTCAGGTCGAATACATGTTCAAGCTGAAAAAGCGCCTCATCAAAATCATCGCGCAGCACACCGGTAAATCAGAAGAACAAGTGAGGACCGATTCGGATCGCGACTATTATATGTCCGCCCAGGAAGCAAAGACTTACGGTTTGGTGGACGAAGTGATCAAGTCTCGCAAGGAGGTGAAGCTACTAGACGGGGCGACTCCTCCCTACGGCGACCGGTCGGTGGAAGTGGCTGAAACCGCTTTGCCGCGCAAAGTCGGAGGATAGGAGAACGTCTTAGAAGAATATGGCCCGCGCTTCCAACCTCACCATGTGCTCGTTTTGTGGCAAGAGCCACGCAGAGGTTCGCAAATTGATCGCCGGACCAGGCGTTTACATCTGCGATAGTTGCATCAACGTTTGCAAAAGCATCCTCGATAAGGAACTCAACGAAGATGCTCGCCGCCAGTCCTCCAATATCCGTGTGCCCAAGCCGGTGGAAATCCGGCGCGCCCTTGATCAGTACGTCATCGGCCAGGAGACCGCGAAGAAAACGTTATCGGTTGCCGTCCACAACCACTACAAGAGGGTATTGCAAGCTTCGCAGCCTGCCGATGCGTCCGCCGCGTTTCAGCCGGATCCGTTCGCTGACGTTGAGATTGAGAAGAGCAACATTTTGCTGATCGGCCCTACCGGCTCTGGAAAAACGTTACTGGCCAAGACACTCGCGCGGATTCTCGATGTGCCATTTTGCATCGCTGATGCGACGACGCTTACCGAAGCGGGCTACGTTGGCGAAGACGTCGAAAATATTATTCTGCGACTCCTGCAGAACGCGGATTACGATGTGAAACGAGCGGAGATCGGCATCGTTTACATTGACGAAATCGACAAGATCGGCCGCAAGACCGACAACGTGAGCATCACTCGCGATGTCTCGGGCGAAGGCGTGCAGCAGGCTCTGTTGAAAATTTTGGAAGGCAGCACGTGCAATGTTCCGCCACAGGGCGGACGCAAGCATCCGCATCAGGAGTATATCCAGGTTAATACCGAGAAAATTCTTTTCATTTGCGGCGGCGCATTTATCGGCCTCGACAAAATTATTCAAAAACGCATCGGCCAAAAAGTGATGGGGTTCGGCAGCCCCACACTCGAAGTTGAGGAGGCGCTGCGAAAGCAAGCAGTTCGCCATGTGGAACCGGAAGATCTGCTCGCTTTCGGAATGATCCCCGAATTCATCGGGCGATTGCCGGTGGTCAGCTCGCTTGATGCGCTGACCGAGGAAGAAATGGTGGCGATTTTGACCGAGACGAAGAACGCGATGGTGAAGCAGTACACCAAGCTTTTCTCAATGGAGGGTGTGCGTTTATCAGTCACTAAAGATGCCTTGCGCGCTCTGGCGGCGCAGGCAGTCACCAAGGGAACAGGGGCGCGTGCGTTGCGGTCAATGCTGGAGCGGATCATGCTCGACATCATGTACGAAGTGCCGAGTCGCGAAGATATCGCTGAGGTCACAATCAATCGGGCAGTAGTGGAAGGCAAAAAGCTTCCCCTAATTCGCAAGAAACAGGACAAAAGCGCGGCGTGAGCCCCGAAGGTTTTCGGGCGAGCTTTCAAGGTTAAAAGAGTTACATCGTTAACAGGGTTGCGAGGTCATAACAGCAACCAAGCGATTCTTTCGTTGTAACTTCTTTTAGCGTTTCACTCGGCTATGCGCGTCATCCTTCTCAACACCGGCACGGAGCTTTTGCTTGGCGATGTTCAGGACGCACACCTTGCATTCATCGCGCGCGAGATTCTTCCGCTGGGTTTGCGGATCGAGGAGCGGCGCACTGTTCCCGATTCTGACGCGATTCGACAAACGCTGGCCGAATTGTTTCCACGTTGCGAGATTCTTTTTGTGACCGGGGGCCTTGGTCCAACCAGCGATGACGTAACACGCGAGATGGTTGCCGATTTGCTCGGTTTGGAGCTCCGACAATCTTCGCAGTTGCTGGCTTCGCTCCGGCAAAGACTCCGAGTGCGCGGAATCAAATGGACTACTGGCATCGCCCGGCAGGCTGACGTTCATGTCGGCGCAGAGGTGCTGTCCAACCAGAATGGTAGCGCGCCAGGCCTTTATTTGCGCGCGAACATCAATCCGGAGATTCAATCTCCGCATCTTTTTTTACTGCCTGGGCCTCCGCGCGAGCTTCAGCCAATGTTTTGGGCATTTGTGATGCCGATCCTGCGCTCAATGGTCCCAGATTCGTCTTTGATCGAGCGACGCCTCTACAAAATTGCCAACAAAGGCGAGTCGCTGGTGGAGGAGGCGATCGGCGACCGCGTGCTTGCCATTCCCGGTGTTGAGCTGGGGTATTGCGCGCGCCCAGGCGAGGTCGACGTGCGCATTGTCGGCAAAGCAAAGGCCATCGAACAGGCGGACGCCATTATCAGATCGAAGCTGGGGCCCTCGATCTTTTCTGCAGCCGACGAAACGCTCGAAGAAGTGATCGTAAAACTACTGGCGCACCGCAATCAAACGCTGGCAGTTGCAGAATCCTGCACGGGTGGCTTGCTTGCCGATCGTATCACAAATGTGCCTGGCGCATCGGCAGTTTTTCTCGCGGGCTATGTTTGCTACGCGAACCAGGCCAAGATCGACATGCTGAATGTCGATCCACAGCTGATCGAGAAAGACGGCGCCGTAAGCGAGCAGGTCGCGTGTGTGCTGGCCGAACATGCGCGTGCGGGTGCGAAATCCGATTATGCGCTCGCCACGACGGGCGTGGCCGGACCGAGCGGTGGCTCGCCGGAGAAGCCGGTCGGAACCGTTTATGTTGCCCTTGCAACGTCGGGCGAAACGATCGCGAAGAAATTCTTTTTTCCAACTGACCGCGAGACTTTTAAGCAGATTGCGACGCAGGCTGCGTTGGAATTGCTACGCAGAAACTTGATCAAGGAGTGACGGCATCCCCGCCGTCAATTTTGAAATCGACGGCTGCCCAGGCTGTCGTTGCTTGGAGCGCCAAAGTTTGAGCGGGAAAATTTTGGAGCGTCAGTAGTCACCAACATCGATTGACGTACCGACCTTGGCGTAGTCGTAAAACAATTTTGCCCCATCGACGGATTCGCGGATGCATCCATGCGAGGCGGGGTAGCCAGGCAAAATTCCGATGTGCATCCCGACACCTTCGCCGGTAAGTCGAAGGAACCATTTCATAGCCGCGCCGGCAAAATGCGTTCCGCTCGGCGCGGAATCGCTGCGCGCACTGACGCCGGCACGTACTACGCGGCCGGAGCCGTCCACGAAATCGCCATAAAGACTGGAGTGATGATTGGGGTCCTTTTCCATCACATTGAAATGTCCTCTGGGTGTTCGTGTCCGCGCCTGCCAGACGAGATGGGCCATCGGCCACAACTTGTCCCCAATCATGAGATAAGCCCGCTGTTTCGGAATTGAGACAACGATACGTGTATTGTCCGGCGTGCCTGTTTGAGCAACGATTGATTCACCTTTAGTGGTGCCTGCCTCTGAATGAATGTCGACGCTTTGCGCATTGGCGGCGGGGTAGGACTCGGCTGTCGCGGCTTCGGTCCCAGGTGGAATTGACCGCTGGCAGAAGACACAACCGCGGCCAGCAAAACCAGTCGAATCAACGTCGAAAGTCGCATAGATTAGCCGCCATTGTAGCTGTTTACGCGCCGAATCCAACCCGATAACCATCGGGATTCGTGGCGTTCGGTCGGCGAGTTTTGCACCCGTCGAGTCAACACTGCCTTTGCCGCGCGCGCGAATTCATCGACCGCGCCAGCGTCCGAAGTGCCGTGCATGGCTTCCAAGACTTGGAGCAAGCCCCAGCCCTGACCCTGGTAACGCTCCGTATGCAGGACGCCTTCTCCCTTGAAATTTACGTAATCGATGAGCGCGTAACATCCCTGAGGAGTTTTGGTGAGGCGCTCGAATTGTGTCTTTACGTTGGCTCGATCAGAGGGCGCCGCTTCGGCAAGCATTTTCGGCAACGCGCTTTCTAACCGGGCGATAAGAAATTCCGCCTGAAGATTGATTGTATCGGTGAGAAACCGGCGTAATTGATTCATCTCCGTCGAATGCTCAGCTCGAAGAAACTCCGTGCGCGAGTTCCAGGGACACGGCTTTTCGCCAGTTCCCAAGAGCAACGTTGGCAGTTTCGCGCCGCGCTTTGAGATAAAGCTCACGAGCTTGGGGAAACTTTCCTCGAATGGTCCCCGGCGGCCCTTTGGGTACCAGATGAAGTGGCCGATGCCAAGTGACGCGAAATCTTCGCCTTCGTTCCACGAAGTGAGGCCGGCAATCGTTCCATTGCATTCGTTTTGCCAGATTTTTTTTCCAATTCTGAGGACGTCAGCATGCGAGAGAGTGATCGCGTGGAGCGGCTTCGGCAGAAGGACGATAAGCGCGGCAAAAATCAACGCGGCCAAAAAGTAGCAGCCTTCGGATCGCGAGCACCCCTCTGTTCTTGACGGGCGGCGTTTATCTATTAGCGTCCCAGTTTCCGCGGCGACCAATTTAACTGAATCCGCGCAAAGAACACCTTTTATGAAACAACTTATCGTCATTTTCAGCGCATCCTTACTTGCATTGCCTTTGTTTGGGCAAGAGAAATCGACACAACTCAAGGACCAGAAAGACAAAGTCAGCTATAGCATCGGTCTGCAGATTGGATTCAACTTGAGCCGGCAAAAGGTGGATATTAGTCCCGAGGTGCTCGCTTCCGGCATAAAAGACGCCCTCGCGGGGAAACCGCAACTGACCCCTGATCAAATCAAGGAGGTCATGTCAACGTTTGAAAAAGATATGGAACAAAAACAGAAACAAGCAGGGGACAAGAATAAGGCAGAAGGCGCAAAATTTCTGGAGGAAAACAAAAAGAAAGAAGGCGTGAAGACAACTGCCAGCGGGTTGCAGTACAAGGTCCTAAAAGACGGAAACGGAGCGCAACCGAAGGCCACCGACACGGTAACGGTCAACTATCGTGGAACTCTGATCAATGGAACTGAATTCGATAGTTCCTACAAGCGCGGGCAACCGGCAACTTTTCCAGTTAATGGCGTCATCAAGGGATGGACCGAAGCGCTTCAGCAGATGAAAGTGGGATCAAAATATCAATTGTTTATCCCTTCAGACCTTGCCTACGGCGAAAGATCTGTCAGTCCAGACCTCGCCGCCAATTCGACTCTGATTTTTGAAGTGGAACTGCTGGATGCCAAGCCCGCTTCCACGCCTGCGCCTGTGGCTCCGGCGAAAGCCCCCAGCCCAGCGGCCCCGCCGTCGCCAAAGAAATAGGTTGTAGCGGTGCTTGTGCCAAGCACCGGAACCACGGCGAGATAGGTGCTAACACAAGCACCTTCAAGCACGCAATCAGCGCGCTGCGGCCGCTTCCCATTCGAGGCGGGGCGCGTCGCCCCAAGGTCTTCCAAGCTGTAAAAAGATCGTTTGTCCCGATGAAAAACGTGGACAACGACTTGCAGATAATCGAGCACAATCCATTGGCTCGCGGGAAACCCGTCAGTCGCCACGGGCCGAATGGAATGGTCCTCTCTCAAACGGGTTTCAATTTCGTTTGCGATTGCTTTTAGCTGCGGCTCGGACGTAGCCGAGCAAATCACGAAAAAATCCGTGAACGTCGAGATCGCGCGCAGGTCGAGGACGACAATCTCTTCCGCCTTTTTGTTTGAGGCGAGGTCGGCGCAGGTTCTGGCTAAATTTTCCGGGGTTATTTCCGTTGCTCCAGGTAAAGTTTTTCGCGGCGAATGATCTCTTCCACTGCCGACGGTACGAAATATCGAATCGACCGACCAGTGGCAACTCTCTTTCTGATTTCGGTCGCAGAAATGTCGATTTTTCGGCGAATAACCGGATAGACATGGCTCGGTCGTTGACCACTTCGATCAAGAACAACAAAACGGACCATCTTTTCCAAGTCGGAGAAGCGTCGCCATTTTGTAAGCTTATCGACGTTATCCTCACCGATCAGGCAGTAAATCGTTGCATCGCCTGTGCGCCGTTTGATTTGCTCGACCGTATCGATGGTAAAAGAAGGGGGTGGGCGCCGCAGTTCGCAATCATCCACAGCGAATCCAGGTTCGTTTTCAATGGCGGCTTGTATCATCAATAATCGTATTTCGTCTCTCGCAATGGGTGCGGTCTTTCGGAGGGGCGAAACGCGAGCGGGAATAAAGATCACTTCATCAGCGCCAAGTCTCTCAAGGGCCTCGCGCGCGACGATAAGATGGCCGTGATGAATCGGATCAAATGTACCCCCGTAGATTGCGATCTTTTTCAACGCTCAACGCTTAACGTTCAATGCTCAACATTCAACTGAAAGCGTCTCTGATAATTGGGCGTTGGACGTTGAATGTTCAGCGTTGGGCGTTACTCTTTGCCGCCCATGAAAGCGGATTTGTACGGCCAGCTGATCATGACCGGTGTGCCCGGGAAGGAAGTAGACGCTAAAACGGCGAAGTTATTCCGGAAAGTAAAACCGGGGGCCTTTATTCTCTTTGGTCGCAATATCGAAAGCGCACCGCAATTGAGAAAACTGATCGATGACCTGCGCGATTTAAGTGACATCGAGCCCATCATCACCGTTGACCAGGAAGGAGGCCGCGTTTCGCGTCTCCGATTGATTGGCAGCGAGCCGCCGAATGCTCAGCAACTGCGCGACAGGAACGACATCGAACTCATCCGACGTCATGGCGACATCACCGGCCGGTTGCTCCGTCTTTTTGGTTTCAACCTCGACCTGTGTCCAGTGCTGGACATTTCCTTCGATGACGACGCAGAAAATTCACTGCGTGGGCGATGTTATGGGAAAACAGTCGAGCAAGTCGTTCGCAACGCCGGCGCGTTCGACGGCGCGTTGAGAGGGCAGGGGATCGCGAGCTGCGGCAAACATTTTCCGGGTTACTCCGCCGCGGGCTCTGACGCCCACTATGAATTGCCGCGGATCGATCGCACCCGCGAACAACTGGACCGGAATGAGCTGGCAGTATTTCGCGAATTCGCCAAAGACGTGGACAGCATGATGATCTGTCACGGCTGGTATCCGTGCTTTGAGGCGGAAAAGACGCCTGCCACTTTGTCGCGCCGGATCGTTACGGATTTGCTGCGCAACGACCTCGGTTTCGATGGTCTCGTCATGACTGACGATCTCGACATGGGCGCGATCCTTACCGGGTATCGGCTTGAGGACACAATTCGCCTGGCCATTGCCGCGGGAAACGACATGACCATGATCTGCCATCGCATTCCTGAGATCGAGAATGTACAACGATTCCTCGCTGCATCGCCGGCAGATCAAATCGATCGCGCATTGGAGAAAGTCGCGCGATTCAAAGAAAGACTTACACCACCTGACGAATTTTCCGAAGCTGCTTTCAGCAAGATCGACGACGAGATTTGGGATCTGCGTGTCGCCGTCCTGGGCGAAGAGCGCGCGAGGCAGATGACTTCTCAGAGCGTACAACGCTCGCCTGTAGAGATGTTCTGATCCGCGGACCGCATTCCCGCACGTGGGGGGCATGCATCTTGACCGATTCCGCGACTCCAGACTATTCTCCGCTTTCTGTGCGCGTCGAACTTACTATCCGCGGGATAATTATAGGTGTCGTCCTCACGTTGGTATTGACCGCGGCCAATGTGTATTGCGGTCTCAAGGCCGGTCTCACGTTTTCGACTTCAATTCCAGCCGCGGTGATTTCGATGGCGATCCTCCGGAGTTTCCGCGATGCGACCGTTCAGGAAAACAACATCGTGCAAACGGTTGCGTCCGCCGCCGGCACGCTGTCATCGATTATCTTCGTGCTGCCGGGTCTGATTATGATCGGCTGGTGGACCGGTTTTCCATTCTGGATCTCTTTCGCGATCTGCGCACTGGGCGGCATTCTGGGCGTGATGTACTCAATTCCGCTGCGTCGTGCGTTAGTGACTGGCTCGGACCTGCCGTACCCCGAGGGCGTTGCCTGCGCCGAAGTACTGAAGGTCGGCAGTGGAGGCGATGCCAAGAACGCTTCGGACATCGAACATGGACGCGCAGGTCTGTTGGCCGTGTTATGGGGATCGATCGTTGCGGCTGTGTTTGCAGTCATCGTTGCCACGCAAATGTTCGCCGCCGACGTCGCGCAGACCTTCCGAATCGGCCGCAAGGGTGCCGTGAGCGGGTTTGATTTCTCGTTGTCCTTCTTGCTGCTCGCGATCGGCCACCTGGTTGGTCTCTCAGTTGGTATTGCGATGCTTATAGGCGCAGTGATCGGCTGGGGCTGGGGCGTGCCGCATTACTCCGCTCTCGCGCAGGATGTGACGACGGCCGCCGGCGCGCTGGCACAAAGTACCTGGAGCCGCAAAGTGCGTTTCGTCGGCGCCGGTGCGATCGGCGTGTCGGCGATCTGGACATTGCTAAAACTGGTAAAGCCGGTTGCGAGTGGTCTCGCCAGCGCGATGGCTGCTTCGCGCGCACGTAAGGCTGGCAAGGCCGACACGCTGCCAATTACCGAGCGCGACATCCCAATCGGTATCGTCGGTCTCGTCACGTTGGTGTGCATGCTGCCGATTGGCTGGCTCCTCGCTTATTTCGGCAATGAGAGCGGCCTCGGCGCGCATGTGGTAACGCTCACTATCGGCGGCGTGGCGTACGTCGTGTTGATGAGCTTCTTTGTCTCGGCGGTCTGCGGATACATGGCGGGTCTGATTGGTTCTTCCAACAGCCCGCTGTCGGGTATTGGAATTCTGGTGGTGATTGGCGCCGCGTTGCTGCTCGTGCTCGGCGTGAAACCGTACGTGTCGCCGGATTCGGGCAAAGCGTTGATGGCGTTCGCGCTTTTCACTACCGCCGTGATCTTCAACGTCGCCGCAATCGCGAACAATAATCTGCAGGACCTCAAGACCGGCCAATTGGTCGATGCGACACCGTGGAAACAGCAGGTGGCGCTCGTGATCGGTGTCATCGCGGGCGCGCTTGTGATTCCGCCGGTGCTTGATCTGATGAATCATGCTTATGGCTTTATGGGCGCGCCTGGCGCCGAGCTGCGTCCGAATCCACTGCCAGCGCCTCAGGCCGGACTAATCTCGTCACTCGCGCAAGGCGTCATCGCCGCTGATATCGATTGGAGTCTGATTCGGACCGGTGGACTCATCGGCCTTTTCATTATTCTGCTGGACGAAATCCTCGCGCGCACAACAAGGCATATGCGCGTGCCCCCGTTAGCCGTGGGCCTGGGAATTTATTTGCCCACGGCGAGTACACTAATGGTCGTGGTCGGCGCGGTGGTTGGATGGTTTTTCGACAAGCAAGCCAACCGCAGCCCGCGCCCGGAGGCGACGAAGCAGCTGGGCGTGCTACTCGCGTCGGGTTTGATCGTTGGCGAGAGCGTGATCCTCGTCGTGATCTCTGCAATCGTCGCGTTCTCCGGCGTAGCCGCGCCGCTGGCGTTGGTCGGTCCGGGCTTTGAAACCGCCGGCAAAATCATCGGCGGTGTTGCCTTCGTAGTCATCGCGGCACTGCTGTATCGTTGGATCTGGCGGTTGGCGACGACAAATAGTGCAGCACGATCTTGATTGCGAGTATGAGCGCGGGCGCGAAGAAGAGCTGGAATTGGTTCCTGTGGATCGGCTTTCTTTTGGCGCTGGCTGGTTTTTTCAGTTACACGTTCTTCGCGCAATTCCCGATCACCCGTGATTTTCCATGGGCGAATCTTTTGTTGTTTGCTGTAGGCGGAATTCTGCTTGTGCTGGGTCTGTTTCGAGCATTTGGCAAACCGCGGGTTTACCGCGGCAAAATCTTGGGACCGATTTTAGCCATACTGGGGATATTGATGTTCGGGTTCTTTTCCTATGTGTTCTTCTATGTGCTGCGGCAGGTCCCGCCTTCGACCGGAGCACCGCGAGTCGGACAAAAAGCACCCGAGTTTACGTTGTCGGATCAAGATGGGAAGGACGTGTCTCTTCGTGATCTCACCAGTAGATCGAAAGCTGTCGCGCTGATTTTTTATCGCGGTTTTTGGTGACCATTATGTAACTCCGAGTTGCGGAGTTTTCAGCAGCGGCTTCAAGAGCTTGAATCGCGCGGGATTCAAGTCGTCGCGATTAGCGTGGACACGCCGGATATTAATCGTCGCCAAAAACAAAAACTTGGCTACACCTATACATTTCTGTCCGATCCCAAGGCAGAAGTGATTCGGCGTTACGATCTGTTGCATCGCGGCGCAGGACCTAAAGGAACGGATATTGCGCGCCCGGCAGAGTTTCTCGTTGATTCCACCGGGACAATCCGCTGGGTGAATCTCACCGAAAACATCGCCGTACGTGCGCGTCCGGAACAGGTGCTGGAAGCCTTTGAGCGAGGGGAGCAAGCTACCCCTCAATAGTTGCTAGCCAGTGCCGCTCAGGGCTGCGATTGACGGCGCTTCGCCGCTTCAATACGTTGTGCGCTCGTGCATCCGGAACTGGAACAACTTCTTGTCCTTCAAGATCGACAGCAGAAGATCAGGCAAATCCAGGCCGAGATAGAGACCGTGCCGCTGCGGCGGACGAGTCTTGAAGCGCAGCTGGCAGCAAGCGCAAGTGCAGTTGATGCACTGAAACAAAAGGCGCGCCAGGTCGAAGTGGACCGGAAGAGGCTTGAGCTCGACGTGGGAACGCGCACGGAGTCCATCTCGCGTCTCAAGACCCAGCAGTATCAGACGCGCAAGAACGACGAATTTCAGGCGATGGGCCACGAAATCGAGCGATACGAAAATGAAATTCGCAAAATCGAGGATGAAGAGCTCGAGCTGATGGTGCAGGCCGACAAAATTAAGGCCGACCTGGCTGAAGAAGAAAAGAAAGCGGCTGCTGTTAAGGAATCAATTGCACGGCAAACAGCTGATCTGGATGAAAAATCGAAAGCTTTGCAGTCGCGGTTAGAAGAATTGACCAAGGAGGGCGCAGAATTAGCCGGAAAAATCGATGAGGATTTGCTCGCGCGTTTCGAGCGTCTTTTTAAGAGCAAAGGCGATGCCGCCATAGTCGCGATCGAGCATGGAGTCTGCACCGGGTGCCA